>JAILNT010000316.1 GCA_024691265.1 Treponema sp.
TGAGATAATTTCTTCCGTTGAGCACGGATACTAGTTTTTCTATTTTAGTGAAAAGAGATTACTTTTACAATAAAGTACTTTTAGTGATATATTTAAAAGAACTTATATAATAGAGGATAATATGAATAAATTGATGATGAAGCTTCTGGCTATGAAAATCCGTCACGAATGGGGTAAAAATGATAAAAGACGCGACAAAAATAAAAGCATTCCCGCTGATATAAAAGTTACTGACAACATTTCCTACGGACCTTATGGAAAACTAAATAAACTAGCAGTCTACCGCAAAAAAGATTCTCTGGATAAAGTTTTACCTTGTATTGTAATTATCCATGGTGGTGGATTTTTTTATGGAACAAAAGAGGTTTATCAGTATTATGCTGCAGATTTAGCCCAGAGAGGCTTTGTTGTTATAAACTTCAATTACCGTCTTGCACCAGAAAATCCTTATCCACGACAGCTGGAAGATATTAATGCCGCAATGACCTGGCTTAATCAAAATGCAGAAGAATATAAGGTGGATTTGAATAATCTATTCTTTGTGGGAGACTCTGCAGGAGGAAATCTTGTTTACACCTACACAGCCCTTTTGACCAACCCGGAATTCCAAAAGTTCTATAAGTTCCAGGTTCCTCAGGAAATAAAGGCAAAGGCTATTGCCATAAACTGTGGAGTTTGTGACTTTGAACTTATTGATAAAGAATCTCAGGAACAGGCCATGCTTACAGCCTATATGGGGGAAAACTGGCAGACTAAATATATAGAAGAACTTAGAGTAAAAAACTTTTTGACAAAGAATTATCCGCCAACTTTTATAATGTCTGCAAGCAATGATTTTTTACTCTATCAAGTTCAACCCCTACTGGCTTTATTTAAGGAAAAAGGAATAGAAACTCAATCAAAAATATATGGAACAAAAGATGACCAGACTGCCGTTCATGTTTTCCATGTAAATGTTCACACTCCTCTGGCTGACCAGTGTAATGATGATGAATGTAACTTCTTTAAGTCCTTCATCAAGTAAAAATCAAACAATTTTCTCTATAAATTAATGAATAAATATATAATGCATTTTTTTTACACTAATGGTAAAATTACTGTAACTCTCTAAAAAACAACGCATTTTTTTAACAATCAGGAGATAGCCTATGTCTGATAAACAATTAACCAGAGAATTTCCTTTAAGGGTCTTTCTTGCCCTAACCTTAATCTACATTGCACCTGCATTCTTTTTTCTGCCTTTTGGATTAATGGCTAACTTATTTACTATACAGGAATTTGTGAGCTTAATCAAAAGTCCAATTTTTATTATTTACTATCTTTACATTATAGTTTTACCTATACTTTCTGGTATCAAAATTAATCAGATAGTAGCTAAATACAGAAATAAAGAAATGAACTTAGATGATACGAACAAGCATTTACACCTTATGGCACTGATAAATGTTGTTCTCCCTATTCTTTCAGGAGTTCTTGCTTCAGTCTTTACTTGTATTTTAATTTCCAGGGGTTTTGAATTTTCATACTTCCAGGGAATGCCAACTTACCTGCCTGCCTGTCTTTTCATAATGGCTACAGTATTTATTGCAGCTCTTATGGCCTATGTAGTTTACATTCGTATTATGGAAGCCAGCATCTATGATATTCCTTTTGATAAAAAAGGAATGACAATGGATATTAAAAATAGAAATATTCTTACCTTAATTTTTGCTCTGCTTGGTGTTTTGATGATTCTTATTTCAATGGTTCTGAATCCTACTAACCTTGATCAGGGAGTCTATGCTCTTGCAGAACGCTTTATCCCTATTACATTTATTGCAGTAGTTTACTTCCTGGTTATTGAAATCTTCCTTGTTGGAGATGTTACAGGTTGTCTTAAAGTTATTAGTAACATTTCTGGTCCATTGGCTGAAAAGGATTATTCGGTTTCTGACGGTAAAGCTACAAACCGTAGTGAGCTTGGTATTATTGTCCAGGATATGAATGTTCTTAAAAGAGAAACTACAAAGGTTCTTACTTCTATTACAAACTCTACTACATCTACAGTAAAACAATCTAATGACCTTGCTGCAAACATGGACGTAACAAAACAGAATATTTCAAAAATTACACAGGCTATTTCTACAATTCAAGAGGATATTTCAAGTCAGAGTGCTGGTGTAGAAGAATCTGCAACCTCGGCTGAACAGATTATGGGTAACATTCGTTCTCTTAATCAGGCTATTGAAAACCAGGCTGCAGGTGTAACCCAGTCTTCTGCTGCCGTTGAAGAAATGGTTGCAAATATTGCAAGTGTTACTCAGATTCTTGCAAAGAATACAGATGCAGTAAATACCTTAACAGAT
>JAILNT010000327.1 GCA_024691265.1 Treponema sp.
AAGAAAGTTTGCATAAAATTTCAATGGCAAGTAATTTGCTTTTAACTCTTGTAAATGATGTTTTAGATATATCAAAAGTTGAAAGTGGAAAGATGTCCTTAAATCCTACTGTATTTTCATTTTGTGATTTTATTAACAATATAGTTGGTATAGAATATCCACTTGTAAAAGAAAAGAACTTAGATTTTGAAGTTAGATTGATAGATATACAAAAGGCATTTTTGTATGCAGACTCACTAAGATTGAATCAAATTTTTATAAATATCCTATCTAATGCAGTAAAATATACAGAACCTGGCGGAGAAGTAACTGTTGATATAAAACAGGCTGTTTGTCCAAATGATGAAAATAAAATAAGACTGATTTATACAGTTTCAGATAATGGAATTGGAATGTCAGAAGATTTTATGAAGCAAATGTTTTTACCTTTTTCAAGAGCTACAGATACCCGTATTTCTGTAATACAAGGTTCTGGTTTAGGACTTGCTATTACAAAGCAGATGATAGATTTTATGGGTGGAAATATAACTGTTGAAAGTGAGCTTGGAAAGGGATCTAAATTTGAAGTTTCAATAGACCTTGAATATTCAAATAAAGAGCTGATATTTGATTATTCTTTAGAGGGAATAAAGGTTTTATTTTTAGATGATGATGAATTGATACTAGATTCAACAAAGAAAGTTTTAGACTTTTTTAAAGTAAAATCAGATTGTATTTCAGATGCTAAAGTTGCTGAAAAACTTATACTTGAAAAGTTTGGAACAAAAGAAGCTTATGATGTTATCATTGTAGACCAGTCTGTAAAAAGATTGTCGGTCATTGATTTTGTAAAATCATTAAACGAAAAGATACATGGAAACTTACCACATGTTTTAATTGCAACATTTGACTGGAGTGAAATTGAAAAAAAAGCATTAGCTGCTGGAATAGAAGGTTATATAAGTAAACCTCTATTCAAATGTTGTTTATATCGTAGATTAAATGAGTGTCTCAGTAACCAGGATTTTTCTTGTAGAGTAGAAGAAAATAATGATGATGTGAAAGGCTTAAATGTTCTTATTGCAGAAGATAACGATTTGAACTGGGAAATAATACATGAAATGCTAGGCTTTTATGACATATCAAGTGATAGAGTTGTAAATGGTGAAGAATGTGTTGATGTGATTAATCATGTTGAAAATGACAAATATGATTTAATTTTTATGGATATACAGATGCCTAAAATGAATGGACTTGATGCAACTCGTAAAATACGAAAAAGTTCATCTGATTATGCTAAAAATATACCTATAATTGCTATGACAGCAGATGCTTTTAGTGAAAATGTAACTGAATGCATTGAAGCTGGAATGAATGGGCATATTGCAAAGCCTGTTGATATGAAGCTTGTATTAAAAGAAATTAGAAAAGCATTATTTGGTGTAATCCATTAATATAAAAAGGAGACTTGATATAAAATCTAGCCTCCTTTTTTCATATATTAATTAAAGATTCACTATTACAAAAAAATAACAAGTTAGAGAATATTTCTCTATTTCATTATTTCTCCACCGCGACCCATAGCTGTAAGACCTGTTCTTGCAAGTTCTCTTATACCAAAAGGCTCAAGCAGTCTTATTAAACTTGCTATTTTTTCTTCCGAACCCGTAGCTTCGATGATAACAGAATCTACAGAAACATCTACAATATGTGCACGGAAAATATTACATGTTTCAATAATAACAGCTCTATCAGAACCTGAAGCTGTAACTTTTATTAAAGCCATTTCTCTTTCACAAGTTTGAACTGCTTCACAATGATGGATAGAAATTACTTCTATAAGCTTAGAAAGTTGTTTTTCAATCTGTTCAAGAATGTATTCATCTCCACGAACAACAATAGTCATGCGGGATTGTCCAGGATTGTATGTTTCGCATACTGTAAGACTGTCGATATTGTATCCTCTACGGCTAAACAAGCCTGATACACGACTCAAAACACCTGCATGGTTTTCTACTAAAACTGAAAGTACATAACGTTTCATAAATTTACCTTCCTTCTGAATATGTTCCAAGCAGACGTACATCTTCTGCCTTTGTTTTTAATGCATTCAAAACCGTATTTATATAAGAATCGGCTTCCTGTCCATTATTTATATTTATTTCAGCATCAGCATAGAACCAATATCTCCAAGGTTTTCCTGCTATAGGTCTAGACTCAAGCCTTGTGAGATTCATATTGTGACTTTGAAATATACCTAAACAACTGTATAATGCACCCGGTTCATTTTTTGTACTGAATACAAACGAAGCCATATTCGGCTTTACATCGAATTGTAGTTTTTGCTTTGTATGATTTGCAGCAATTATTACAAATCTTGTGTAATTTGCCTTGTAATCTTCTACATCTTCTTGCAGTATGTCAAGGTTATAGTAACTTGCTGTTATGGCAGAAGCAATAGCTGCATTTTCTTTAGAAGCAGCTTCTCCTATAAATTTAGCCGCTGTTGCTGTAGAGGAAGCTGTTATTGTATCCCAATTCTTGTGCTTTGATAAGAAATTGTTACACTGAGAAAGCCCTTGTGGGTGTGAATATACATGCTTTATATCTTCTATGCGAGAGCCTTTTATGCCTAAAAGAGCATGCTGAATGCGTAAAGTAATTGTACCTACGATACTTATATCTTGAAATTGTACAAGATTATCATAATTTTCATATACACTACCAGCAAGACAGTTTTCAATAGGTATCATGCCAAAATCTGTTTTCCCGTCAACAACACTTTGGAATATTTCCCTGAATGAATCCACTGCTACAGCAGATGAATCTTTTTCATCAAAATATTTTCCAATTGCTTGTTCTGCATAAGCACCTCGTTTTCCACAGAAAGCACAAGTGATTTTATCTGATTCATTTCGACATTCTTCTATTTTTTTTGTCTTTTTTTCAGCCCTGATATGTGCAACTTGTTTACCTAAAACTGGTGCTAAAGCTTCAATATCATTCATTAACTTTTCAAACTGAGAAGGGTAGAGTGATTGAGCACCATCTGAAAGGGCTTTATCAGGATTGCAGTGAACTTCTACAATAATACCATCTGCACCACCAGCTATTGCAGCAAGTCCCATAGGGCTAACTTTATCTCTAATTCCTACGGCATGGCTAGGGTCAACAATTACAGGAAGATGAGTCATTCCCCTAAGAATTGGAATTGCTGATAAATCTAAAGTATTTCTTGTAGCTCTCTCATAAGTCCTGATACCTCTTTCACAAAGAATAACTTTATCACTACCAGATGAAAGTAAATATTCAGCTGCCATGAGCCATTCTTCTATAGTAGCAGAAAGACCTCTTTTTAAGATAACAGGCTTATTCAAACTGCCAAGCTTTTTTAGAAGCTCGAAATTCTGCATGTTTCTTGCACCGATTTGGTACACATCAACATAATCTTTCATAACGGGGATAAAATCCGTTGAAACAATTTCTGTAACAACAGGTAGCCCGTATTTTTCGCCAGCTTCTTTTAGATATTTTAGACCTTCTTCTCCAAGTCCCTGAAAGCTATAAGGAGAGGAGCGAGGTTTATATGCTCCGCCTCTAAGCATAACAGCACCAGCTTCTGCAACGGCTTTTGCAGCGTCCATCATTTGCTGTCTGCTTTCAACGGCACAAGGTCCGGCAATAGCAACAATACGCTGCCCGCCGACCCTTATAATTTGACCTCGATTATTTGGTATTTCGACAATAGTATTATCCCTTTTAAACTCGCGACTTGCCATTTTATAGGGTTTTGATATAGGAATAACACGGCTGACTCCCTCGATAAGTTCTACTTCTCTAGGGTCTATAGAAGCCTTACCAACAGCAGCAACAATTGTAGATTCTTCGCCTTTTACTTCATTTGTCTTGAAGTTTTTTTCAGCAAGAAAAGACAAAAGTTTCTGTTTCTGGTCTTCCTTTATATCATTTTTTAATACTATTACCACAATATTACCTCATAATTTTATCTTTTCATTTTCTATAATTTTCAATATTCCAGCTTACAGTTCTAAGAACGTCACCAAATACACCTGCAGCAGTAACACCAGCTCCTGCACCGTAACCTCTGATTGTTAAAGGAATTGGTGTGTAACGGAGTGTTTTGAATACAAATGCATTTTCGCCACCTTTTACAGCAAAAAGAGGATTTTCAGGACTAACTTCAAGCATGCCTACACATACTTTCCCGTTTTCAATAGAAGCACCCATGCGAAGAACTTTATTCTGCTTTTTAAGTTCTGTAATTTTATTAGCAAAATATTCATCAACCTGAGGAAGATTTTTAAGAAATTCTTCTGTTGTGCCCTTGTCATCGAATGATTCTGGGAAAATCTTATTCATCTGAATATCAGATAACTCAATGTCCATGCCTGATTCACGAGCTATGATAAGAGCTTTTCTTGCAACATCAAGTCCGTTAAGGTCATCTCTAGGGTCTGGTTCTGTAAATCTTTTTTCTTTTGCTTCAAGAACAGCCTGGCTAAATGTTGCACCTTCATCAAGTCGTCCAAATATATAAGAAAGAGAACCTGACATAATGCCATTAAAGCCTACAAGCTTATCGCCACTCTTAAAAAGATTTTGCAAAGTATCAATAACAGGAAGACCTGCACCTACATTTGTTTCATAGAGGAATCTTCTATGCATTGCATTTGCAGTTTTTCTTAGCTTCTTGTAAAAATCAATAGACATTGAATTTGCACGCTTATTAGGTGTAGCAATGTGCATTCCTGCCTGAAGAATATCAATATAACGTTCTGGTAAATCATAACTTGCAGTACAATCTACAAATACAGGATTTAGAGGTTTTGTTTCTTTTACAAACTTTATTATTTCATCGAGATTACTCTTCATGCTTGAATTATTAAGCTTGTTTCTCCAATCTGAAAGGTCAATACCATTATTATCTAAAAGCATACCGTTTACATTTGCAAGAGCCATAACCTGAATATTTATTTTCTGAGCTGCAAGTTCTTTTTGTTGCTCTTTTATCTGGTCAATCAAGGTACCGCCTATAGTACCAACTCCAAATGCAAATACTTGTATAGATTGAGCTGTATTAAAGAAGAAGCTGTGTGTGATTCTAACAGCAGTGTCACCATCATCAAGATTTATAACAACACTGATTGACCTTTCGCTAGAACCCTGTGCAATAGCAAGAATATTTATATCCTGACTTGCAAGAGCATCGAAGAATGTGCTTGCAACACCTCTTCTTTTTTTCATTCTTTCACCAACAATGCTTACAATTGCACATTTAGAATGAACTTCTATAGGATTTATAACATGGTCTCTAATTTCAAGCTCGAATTCTGTTTTAAGAGTATCTTGAACAATAGCTGCTTCGCTTTCTCTTACACAGAAAGAAATTGTATACTCTGATGATGACTGTGTAATGAGAAGCATACTGCAGCCGGCTCTTGAAACTGCCTGGAAAATGCGGCTTGCAATTCCAGTACGGCCTTTCATACCGCTTCCACTAACACTAATCATAGCAGTGTTTTTCAAACAGCTTATACCTGTAACTGAATCCGCTCCCATAGGAGTTTCAAAAGGTCCTTTTCCAATTCTTGTACCACGTGCAGAAGGATTCATACTGTTTAAGCTCCATGCTTCTATACCTTTTGCTGCCAATGGTGCAAGTGTTTTTGGGTGAAGAACCTTACTTCCGAAGAAGCTTAATTCCATAGCTTCTTCATATGTCATATCTTTTACAAGAATTGCGTCTTTTACAATACGAGGATCTGCAGTGTAAATACCATCAACATCTGTCCAGAATTCAACTTTTTTAGAACCAAGACCTGCTGCAATAGTTGCTGCACTAAAGTCGCTGCCATTTCTTCCCATAAGACCCATTTGAGTCTTTCCATCAAGACTTCCTGTCCATGAACATACAAAGCCTGGGAAAAGAAGAATCTGTGGCTGATGACTGCTTTCTCCATCTCTATAAAGAGCTAAAGCTTCAGATGTTTTAGAATAATCTGGGTCACCTTCTTTTTGATTACCTGTTGTATATATAAATTTTCTTGAATCAAGTAAAAGAATGCTTTGTCCTTTTGCTAAAAGCACTTCTTCTACAATAGGAGCACAAAGAAGTTCTCCCATACCCATTATTCTACAATGAATTGAAACAGGACATTCTCCGAAAGCTGTAATAGCTGCAAGTAATTTACAGTATTCTGTATAAATTTCTTCTTGCTTTTTTAAAACTCTTTCAGACCTAAATTCTGGAAGAGTTGATTGAATTTCTGCTGCTATTTCTGCATGAGTCCTTTTTAATGCTTCTACAAATACAGTCCCCTGGGTACCTGCGGTACATTTATCAATGCTTTCTTGAAGTCTGTTTGAAACACCAGCAACAGCAGACACAATTACACTGATACGGTCAGTCTTTGCACGACTAATCATGATGTCAGCTGAATCCAATATACGTCTGGCAGATCCCATTGATGTGCCACCGAATTTTAATGTAAGCATAGAATCATCTCCCGGTCAAAAAGCCGCAGTGAACTTTAAAAATATTGTAATGCTGCAATACTATCAAAAAGAGCGATGATGTTCAACTATGCATTTTTATGCAAGTTTATATAATTTTATAAATGCTTATACGCACTTGAAATCCATTATCACTTTATTTTCAATCGTATATAAGCCCATTTTTTTTACTTTTCTGTTTCCTGCAGTATATGTGTTAAGATAAACTTTATCTAAAGCTTTTTGAAGGCTTTCCTTAGAAAAAGCTATCAAATAGCTATATTTTTTAGTATCAATTCTAAAATAAGAATCTGATATAAAACATGGTGTATAAAGGCTCATAATTGCAAAAAGCAAAGTGTATATATATTTAGAAGTTTTACTACTAATATTTTTTGTAACAGAATTTATAAGTTCTATGAAATCTTCTGTAGAGTCAGAATCTAAAGCACGTATAGCTTTTATCGCCCATATTCCACATTTTTCTTCTGCTAGGATTGAAAATCTTTTTACGGCTTCCATTATAAATATTTCTTTTGTTTCCTTATTCGGGAAAAAAAGATTGTAAGTATTTTCACTTGCTTTTTTGAAAGCTAAAATACCTGTTTGAACTAATGCTGGAAGCGGATTTGCATTGTCGTGAATATATTTTCTAAAGGCATCAGCTGTTACTTCAAGATTTGTAAAAAGGGGAGTAATATCAAAAGACGTCATATATATTGTTTGCATTATATCTTTTATATGACAGGAAGCTTTTGTATATGGCTGTAATTTCTCATTTACTAAAGCTGAGATTACACTGTAAGAAGCTGCTAAACTGCATGCATCTAAATCTTTTCCCGAAAAATTATAACCTGAATACCAATCAAATATTTCTTTAGCATCTAAAGTTGATTTTTGCTCTATCAATAGCTTTTTAATTTCTTTTTGTGAAAATCCTGCTATATTATGAAAAGCACTGTTTTCGCTTATATCAAAAATATCTATTTCGGATAATATATCTTCTTGAAAGCTTGTACCTGTAAAAAAAACAAATTCAGATATAACTTGAGATAACTGGATTGATTTATAGAATTCTTTTAATCTTTCTATATATTTTTCCCTGGCAATTGCATCTATATTTTCAGATAAGATAGCAGCATCATAATCATCAACAAGAATAACAATTTTTTTCCCTGTTTTTTGATACGCTTCTAAAAAAACTCTGCAAATATTATCTGTTAAAGTTCTATTACTTTCAATTTTATAATCATAGCTAGTAGAAAATGTTAAAAGATAATTTCTAAGGACATTATCTAAATCTTCTGCTTCTTTA
>JAILNT010000347.1 GCA_024691265.1 Treponema sp.
TGCAAGATTGATAGAACGGTATTGTCCTGATGCATGGGTTATTAACTACACAAACCCAATGACTTTATGTACAGCTGCTCTTTATAAGGCATTTCCAAAGATTAAAGCATTTGGCTGTTGCCATGAAGTATTTCATCTTGAAGATTATATAGCCGGTTTAGTTGAAAAATGGTTTAATGTTCCAAAGCCTGGAAGAAAAGAAATAAATGTAAATATAACTGGCGTCAATCATTTTACATGGTTTACAAAAGCTTCATGGAATGGCATAGACCTTATGCCAAAATTAAAAGAGCTTGCAAATAATCCTGCTACATATACTGATAAGACAGAACTTGCCTTACAGCGTATAAAAGAAAAAAAGTGGTTTGATTGTGATCAGATTGTATCATTGGAACTATTAAAAACATTTGGAGCATTAGCAGCTGCAGGTGATAGACATCTTGCTGAGTTTATTCCATGGATTCTTACAAGTGAAGAAAATATACATCGCTACGGAATTATGAGAACTCCTTATGAATGGAGATTGGAAGAAGCCAAAAATAAACGGGCAAAGCAATTTAAAGATGAAGATTTAATTGCAAAACCTACAGGTGAAGAAGGCGTTGATATAATGAGTGCTTTAATGGGAGATAGTCAGCTTATTACGAATATGAATATTCCTAATATTGGTCAGATTTCTTATCTTCCGATTGGTCATATTGTTGAAACAAATGCAGTTGTTTCAAATAATAGCATTAGACCTATTACTGCAGAAGAACCTCCTGAGGCTGTAAAAGCACTTGTTTCTCATATTGCAAAAGAACAGGAAATAGCTCTTGAAGCAATTTGGAACAAAGATGATGATTTATTGTTTCAGGCTTTTATGATGGATCCTCTTGTAAATCTTTCATTTGATAAAGCACATGAGCTTTTTGATAAAATGAAAGTAGCCTGTTCAATGAAGTATGAAGCTACTCAAACTCCAATGGATATAGATTAAAATAATTTCTTAAAATTATTGCACTCCTGGATAATTATCTTAGGGGTGCTTTTTTTATATTTTATTTTGATATATACTCACTTCCTATGCTAAAACAATACATCTGGATTTTTATTATTTCTATGATACCTCTTATTGAATTAAGAGGTGCAATTCCTGTATCTCAAGGATTACAACTTCCTCTTGTTACTTCTTATATAATTTGTATTTTGGGAAATATGATACCCGTTCCTTTTATATACCTTTTTGCAAGAAAGATTCTTGTCTGGGGAAAAGATAAAAAAGTTATTGGAAAGCTTTTTACATTTTTTCTTGAAAAAGGAGAAAAAGGAGGAAAAAAACTTCAGGAAAAAGCCGGTAAGGGACTTTTTATAGCATTACTTCTTTTTGTTGGAATTCCTTTGCCTGGGACTGGAGCCTGGACTGGAACTCTTGCTGCAAGTATTCTTGATATGGGATTTAAGAAAACTGTTATAGCAGTTTTGTTAGGTGTTGTTATGGCTGGTATAATAATGGCTGTAGCTAGTGCTGGCGTTTTTGGTGCTGTTGGAACTGCATTTTTGCATTAAGATTTATTTATAGCTTTTTAGATATTGCTAAAAGACTTTTAATTTGACCTTTGCAATATAAAGAAATATATTAAAGTTACACATTTTACTTTTTGAGGTTATTATATGTCAGATACACCAGAGAATTGCTCTCATGATTGTAGTAACTGTAAATCAGATTGTAAGTCAAGAGATTTACATGTAAAACTTCGTGATGGCAGTCGTGTAAAGCATGTTATAGGTATTGTAAGTGGAAAGGGTGGTGTAGGTAAATCACTTGTTACAAATCTGCTTGCATGTCGTATGAACATAAAAGGATATAGAACAGCTATACTTGATGCTGATATCACAGGACCTTCTATTCCTACTGCTTTTGGTCTTGGCGAAGAAAAGGCGATGGGCGATAAAGCCGGATTCATATATCCTGTAAAATCTGAAAAAGGTGTTCAGATAATGTCTATGAATTTCTTGCTTGAGCATGAAACAGACCCTGTAATTTGGAGAGGTCCTGTTATTGCTGGAGCTGTAAAGCAATTCTGGACAGATGTAATGTGGGATAATGTTGACTTTATGTTTGTTGATATGCCACCTGGAACAGGTGATGTTCCTTTAACAGTATTTCAGTCTATTCCTGTTGATGGAATTATTATTGTTTCAAGTCCTCAGCAGCTTGTAAGAGTTATCGTTGAAAAGGCTGTAAACATGGCTAATACTATGAAGATTCCTGTTCTTGGTCTTATAGAGAATATGAGCTATGTAAAATGTCCTGATTGCAATAAGGAAATAAAGATATTTGGTGAAAGTAATATTGCAAATATTGCTAAAACTTATAATCTTCCTGTCCTTGCCCGCATTCCTATTGAAGAACAGGTATCAAGAGCTGTAGATGCTGGTGATATCGAATCTCTTGATGTTGATTATGTAGATATGGCTTGTGCTGTTCTTAAAGAAATTGATGATAAGAGCATAAAGGCTTAGTTTATGAAATTGATTTGCGCTCCTATGGCAACTCTAAGTCATGAAGCATTCAGACGTTCTGTAGAAATATTTGGAGCATGTGATGAATATTATACAGAAATGATAAATGCAGGTTCTCTTCTCACGATGGGACCTTTTGAAAAATATTATATTCTGAATGGACCTGTTCCAAATAAAATTGTCTGGCAGCTTACTGGAAATAAAATTGATTCTATGATACAGGCTGCAGCTGTAGTTTCAAAGCTTGGAGGAATTGGCATAGATATTAATATGGGCTGTTCCGCTCCTCAGATTTATCAGACCGGTGCTGGTATTTCCTGGATGCTAAAGCCTATAGATGAAAGCCGAAAACTTGTCCGGGGCGTAAAACAAGAGTTATCTCCATCTCTCCGTCTTAGTGTAAAATTAAGATTGGGAGATGAAGATTTCACAGATGAATCTTTTTTCGGCTTTTGCGATATGCTTGTTGAAGAAGGTGTTTCTCAAATAACACTTCATGCTCGCACTAAAAAAGAAAAATATAGATTGCGTCCTAAATGGGAATATGTTGAAAAACTTGCCTTACGTCAACCTGGAATATCTGTAATTCTAAATGGTGACGTAAATGATGGACTTGCTGCAAATGAAGCTATGAAAATTGCACCTCATTCTGCAGGACTTATGATTGCAAGAAAAGCGGCTCAATGCCCCTGGATATTTTCAGAAGTAAAAGCTTGTCTTGAAAATCGTAAAATACAAGTTCTACAATCTTCTTTTAACGAAATCAATATAAACATCGCCATTTCTTTCTGTGAGTATATTATTTTCGTCAAAAGAAGATTGAGGAACTTGTATTTTACGATTTTCAAGACAAGCTTTTACTTCTGAAAATATCCAGGGGCATTGAGCCGCTTTTCTTGCAATCATAAGTCCTGCAGAATGAGGTGCAATTTTCATAGCTTCATTTGCAGCAAGT
>JAILNT010000363.1 GCA_024691265.1 Treponema sp.
AGGTCTTTTATATACGGGAACTTCTGAAAAAAGAAAGCTTTATGCTCATCAGGAAAAATCTATAAAAACGGTTCTAAAGGATAAAAAAAATATTGTTGTTACAACAGGAACAGGTTCTGGAAAAACCGAAAGCTTCCTTATTCCTTTATTGTCTTCTCTTTTAGATGAAGCTTCAGAGTGGAGAGTAAACAAAGAAAATGTTCTTAGAAGTCTTATTCTTTATCCTCTAAATGCATTGGCAGAAGACCAGATGGTTCGCCTTAGAAGGTCTTTGGATTCTGAAGATGTTAAAACTTTTCTTGATAGTTATATTGGTAATGGTAAAAGAATAACTTTTGGAAGATATAACAAAAATACACCAAATAAAATAAGCGATGTAAGATACGTAAGAGCTGATAATCTTTCGAGAAAAAAGCCTGTTGAAATTACATGGGCACGTGTAAAAAATCAGGTTGCTCAAACTGGTAATACTAAGCTTTTGTATTCTTATCAGAATATGGATGCCAATTCTGCAGAAGTAGTAACAAGAGAAGAAATGTATTCTGATAAAACCCCTGATATTATTATAACAAATTACAGCATGCTGAATGTAATGATGATGAGGGAACAGGAAGCACCGATTTTTGAAAAGACAAAAAAATATTATAAAAATCATCCAGATAAAGTTTTTACCCTTGTAGTTGATGAACTTCATTCTTATAGAGGAACTGCTGGAGCTGAAGTTTCTTATATAATAAAAACTTTACTTGATAGATTAGGTCTTGTAAATGATGACGGAACTATAATGACAGAAAGAGTGCGTTTCCTTTCTTCAAGTGCTTCTATGAAACGTTCTGAGGCAACCTATCGTTTTGTTCTTGATTTCTTTGGTTATAAATCTTCTTCTGTAGATAATAAGGCAATTTTTGAAAAGTATTTTAATCTTATAGAAGACCCTGAAAAGACAGAAATAATTTATGACTGGACTTCTTTTCCTTTAGATGAAATATTGGCTTTTAATGCTGCTAGTGATGAAAATGCTATTTCTGATTTTTCTAATAAATATGATTTAATTTCTGCCTTAAAAGCTTTATTACAAAGTAAAAATGAGGAAAGCGGAAAATATTTTTATCTTATAAAAAGTATTTCTGATATTAAAAAAGCTATAATAGAAAAACTTTCTGCTTCTGGAAAAAATATTTCTGAAGAAAAAGCTTTTCTCCTTGTAAAAAATCTTCTTACAATAATAAATTCTACAAAAGACGCTTCTGGGGTTTATAAACAGCGGCTTCGCATTCATTTAATGGCTCGTAATCTTGATAAGCTCTGGATTTGTTCAGATGAAAAATGTACAAAGTGTGATTCTTCAATTCCTTCTTCTAACCGTAAATTTGGACAGCTTTATTCTTTTTCAAAAGTAAATAATGTTTGTGATTGTGGTCACAGAATATACGAAGCAATTGTTTGTCGTACTTGTGGTGAAATATATCTTGGCGGTTATATACTTGAAAAAGGGAAGGGAAGGACTTCTAAAAGATTTTTTGCAAAAGATATGGCTTTTAAGAGCTTGAATGCAAATGAAAATCAAAAAAAATCTATAGTTTATATACCTGGTGATTCTGAAAGTCTCCAAAATATTCGAAATAGTGTTGTTGTAAGTCGTAACACTGCAAATAAGGATATAAATGACGAATTTAGTTTGTGGAGCGAAAAATATCTTAATTGCAGGACAGGAGAGATAAAAACAAGCATTAGTAAAAACTCTTCAAACGACTATAGAAAAGTATGGCTTTACGAGCCTGATGATAAAGTTGAAAATGACTATCCTCAGTTATGTGTAAAGTGTGGAACTTTTTTGAAGTATGATAAAGAAAAGTTTTCTATAAGTCCTTTGTTTCATCATGGTACTGGTGTTCAGAAAGTAAATCAGATTTTTGCTGATAAGTTGATGGATATTCTTAGAAATGACGAGCAAAATAAAAATAAAAACGCTAGTAATAGTAAACTTGTTCTTTTTTCTGATAGCCGCCAAAATGCTGCAAAACTTTCGGCAGGTATAGAGCTTGACCATTATATTGATTCTGTAAGAAAGTCTGTAATAGATGCAATAAATTCTGATTGCAAGGCTTCTTCTCTTACTAATGAAAAGATAGAAGCAATTCAAGCCTTAAAGAACTGGTATGAAGATTCTTCTTCGGATATAAAGAAATATGTTGATAGTAAAATTGCAGATTTTATTAAACAGGACTCTGATTTAAAGGCTATTAGAAGTAAAATCCGTGATTGTAAAGATTATGATGAAAAACTTTCTCAAGCTGAATATGATTCTTATTTTTCTTGCTTAGCTGATAATAAATCTAATTTTAAGTTAAAAGATGATATTGTTCCTTTTGTTGAAAGAAAGCTTTTGAAAGTTGGACAGAATCCTGGAGGTCCTAATAAACAGAGAATTCAAAAGTGCGAAGTAAGGGATAATAATGTAAATTATAATTTTTCATGGAATGAAATTGTAGATTGGAAAAAAGCGGAAGTTGATTTTTTTACAAGTTTTA
>JAILNT010000420.1 GCA_024691265.1 Treponema sp.
TGCAGATATTCTCTGTCAGGGAATCTTTGTTGCTGTTAATAATCTTCGTGTTGCAAATTATTTTAGTGGTATACTTTCTAATCTTGTAGATAAATTGCTTTCTGCTTTTATAAGTTTTTTCTTTTACAAATCGTATATAAACCTTAATGTCACTAACAAGAATTAATAATTTTGAAATCTTAAAGTTTTCAAATAAAAAATATTATCTTCTCTAAATTTGTTTTCTTTCTTTTAACGTGATATTTGTTTGACTGAAAAAGTTTATCAGTGATAAAATTCACAAAAATCTTTACTAAATATTATAAATATAATTGAAGATTTTTTTTTAATATATTAAAGTATTACACTGATTTTAAAAAATATTACTTTTTTGAAATATTTTCGTGCTGCAAATACCAAGGTCTAAAGGAGGCTTACATATTTTGGAAAAGCGTAATACTTTTAGTGGCTCATTAGGTTTTATACTTGCCGCAGCGGGTTCTGCTGTTGGTCTTGGAAACATATGGAGATTTCCATATCTTGCTTCTAGAGATGGAGGCGGTCTTTTTGTTGTTATTTATATAATACTTGCACTTACATTTGGTTTTTCTCTTCTTACAGCAGAAGTTGCTATTGGTCGTAAAACAAGGCAAGGTCCTCTTACAGCATATAACAGAATTAAGAAAGGCTGGAAATGGCTTGGTGTTTTAGGTTGTCTTGTTCCATTTATCATTATGCCTTATTACTGTGTAATTGGTGGTTGGGTACTAAAATATTTTGTTGTATATATAACAGGACAAGGTGCATTAAGTACTGTTGATGGGTATTTTTCTTCGTTTATTTCAGGAAATGTTGAACCTATTGTTTATTTTTTAATTTTCCTGGTTTCTGCAGCATTTATTATCTATAAAGGCGTTAATAAAGGTATTGAATCATCTTCAAAAATAATCATGCCCGTTTTGATTATTCTTGTTTTGATTATTTCAGTATTTTCTTTAACAATAAAATATACAGATGATACAGGTGTAACAAGAACAGGTATTCAAGGACTTTATGTATATCTTATTCCTTCTCTAAAGGGAATTGGAATAAAAGAGTTTTTCTCTGTTGTCCTTGATGCTATGGGGCAGCTTTTTTATAGCTTGAGTGTTGCCATGGGAATTATGATTGCTTATGGTTCTTATGTTAAGAGCGAAGCTAACCTTGTAAAGTCTATTAACCGTATTGAAATATTTGATACAGCAGTTGCAATTCTTGCAGGTGTTATGATTATTCCTGCAGTTTATGTATTTATGGGTGCAGAAGGAATGAAGTCTTCAGGTCCAAGCCTTATTTTTATTTCTTTGCCAAAAACATTTGCAGCAATGGGCTTTATAGGTAATATAGTTGGTGTTTTATTCTTTGCAATGGTATTCTTTGCAGCATTGAGTAGTGCTATGTCTGTTATGGAAGCTGTTGTTTCAAGTCTAATGGATCAGTTTAATATAAGTCGCTCTAAAGCCACTATTATAGAATTTATATGTGCTTTAATTGGCGGTATTTTTGTTTGTCTCGGCTATAACAAGCTTTATTTTGAAGTAAAGCTTCCTAATGGTGCTGTAGGTCAGCTTCTTGATGTTATGGATTATGTAAGCAATAACTTCTTGATGCCTATAGTCGCTATTGGAACTTGTTTGCTTGTTGGCTGGTTTACAAAGATTAGTTCAATTACAAATGAAATCGTTAAGAATGGCGAAATATTTAAAAGACAAGCTTTATTCAATGTTATGACACGATTTGTGGCTCCAGCTTTATTATTTATTCTTTTTTTAAAGGCAGTTGGAGTTCTTACAGTAATCTAATTTATAAATTCTTGTAAAAACTTATTCCCTTATCGCTAAGTCTAGTTAGATAAGGGAATTTTTATTTCTAAGGAAAAAAGATTCTACAAGTTCTTTTCCTCCGCATTCCTTTATTTTACCATTTTCTATTAAAAAACTTTTGTCACATAAAGCTGATGCACATCTAAAATCATGGGTTATGCTTATAATCGTGCATTTTGTTTTTCTGTGTACTTCATTTATAACGTTTATAAGTGATTTTAATCCTTCATAATCCTGTCCGACTGTAGGTTCATCTAAAAGCAATAATTCTGGCTTTTGTGCAAGAATGGCAGCTATTGAAACCCTTCGCTTTTGCCCTTCTGAAAGAGATTGTGGATGTCTTTTGAAAAGTTCTTTTAAGCCTAATTTTTCTGCGATATCTAAAGCATATTCTGTATCATCACTGTTAAAAAGTATTTCTTCTTTCACAGATGGCATAAATAGTTGATAGTTTGGATTTTGATATACAACACCTACTTTTTTATACCATTTTTTATAAGCTTTTTTCCCGAGCTTTGTATCTATGTATTGCTCTATGCTTCCAGAATCAGCTTTTAAAAGCCTTGCGATTATGTTTAACAGTGTAGTTTTTCCACAGCCGTTTTCACCTAATAACAATATTCTGTCAGCTCTATTTATTGAACAAGAAAGACCTTTTAATATTTCTCTTTTGCCAAATGCTTTTTTTATGTCTTTTATTTTAATTACTATTTTGCTTTCACTGATACAATCTTCATTACTGTCTTTTATTAAGCTTGTCTGTTTAGCTAAAAAAGATTTTTTGTCATTTATGAGTTCTGTTCTTCCGTTTTTTAATTGCCATACAATATCTACAAATGGAAGAACTATATCAAGACGATGTTCTACTAGTAATATTGCTTTCCCCTCTTTGCTTAGTTTTTTCATTATAGATAAAAGTTCTTTCGCTCCATTCTGGTCAAGATTTGCAAGTGGTTCATCAAATATTATGATAGGACTATCCATTGCAAGTACAGAGGCTGTTATGAGTCTTTGTTTTTGACCGCCGGAAAGAGTTCTTGTTTGCCATTCTTTTTCAAGCTTTAATAAAGAGCAGTATTTTTCTATTTTAGCTTCTATTTCTTTTTCTGGTATTGCAAAGTTTTCACAGGTAAAAGCTATTTCATCTTCTACTATTTGATTTACAATCTGGCTTTCTGCATTTTGTAGTACACAAGCTGTTTTTCTTGCAATTTCGCTCATTGTAAGTCCTTCTGTAGATTGCCCGTTTATAAGAACTTGACCTTTGAATATACCGCTTGTAATTCTTGGTATCACACCATTTATTAAAGATAGTAATGTTGATTTTCCACTTCCTGAAAATCCTGAAAGTAAGGTTAGTTTTCCATAATCTGCATTAAAGGTCAGGTTTTTAAGTACGGCTTTTTCCTGCCCATTGTAGGTAAATGATTCACAATTTATTTGAATTGCATGCATAAAGATATTCCAAATATTGCAAGATATAAGATGATGAATATAAAATCTCTGACTGTAAATTCATCTGCGTTATAAACAGTAAAATTATTTTTATCACTAACAAAGCCTCTTGTTTCTACAGAAAGAGCTAGGGTATCGGATATATTTACAAGGCGTACTATAAGAGGAATTAAAAAAGCTCTATAGAATATTGCTGGATTAAGGGGACTTGTTACTCCCCTTGTTTTCATGGCATTTTTTATTGTTTTTATTTCAGAAGCAAGCAAGGGAATAAATGTTAAAGTAATTAACATTCCTAGTGAAATTAAGCGGGGACATTTTAATTGTGTTAAATTTCTCACAAGCTTAACTGGAGCTAATGTTATCCCAGGTATTGCTGCTATGAATACTCCTGCAAGGCGTACTATCATTTGTGCTGCAAATAAAGTGTTTTTACCACTTGAAAAAAAGAATATTACATAGAATATACTTAGATAAACTACAAGAAATGCAATTAGTTTTATACAAATTCTTATGTAGCCAAACAAGCAAAATAGAATATATACGGCTACAAGAAAAAATATCCCGCTAAATCCCATGTGTGCTGTAATTAGACTTATTATAAAAGTTACTAACACTATTATAATTGATAAAAGGGGGTATAAAGTATTGCTTTCTTGTAGCTGTCTTTTCATTTTTTTATAACTCCAGCCTTTTTTAGTTCACGTGAAAGTTTTATTCCAAGAAAAGCTCCAGCCATACTTACAAGTATTACTCCGGCTATTACTGCAAGAGATACATATTTAAAGCCTGAGGCAAAGAAAAGATTCCATGCTTCATTTGAAAAAAGTTTGTAGTATATTGCATTGAATGGTAGTGTTAATGGGGTAATGATAGAGGCTGCTATAAATACAGCTTTTTCATTTTCATAACCCTTGAAGAATATAAATATCAGAATTTCAATTATAAAACCTGTAAGAATGCTTGAGAAAAACATTACAGGAGCCATAAAAAGTTCAAGTAAACTTGATAATAGCATTATAAATAGGACTGTTCCAACTTTTCTTACTTTCATTATTGCTATAGCTGGAAAAAAAGAATATTGAAAAGCTGTTACAAGTTGTGCAAGACCAAATATGTAAATATGAGCTACTATAGGCATTACGGCAGCAGAACATATTGTAACTGCTGAAATAATCGCAAGAAATACTACATCTTTTACAGTAAAAACTTCTAAATATGGTTTCATTATTATTCCTTTTTTTGTTTTAGTTAGCTTTAAGCAACCGAATATAACATGTATGATTTTTTTTAGCTAGAGAGCTTGATGGTGTTTTTTTCGCAATAAGGCTTTACATAAAAGGACAGAAAATGTATAGTTTTGACATTTATTTCTAGGATTGCACATCTTATTTAAAGACCTTTTCTGTTGTCTTTTTTTATGCTCATACGTTGGTTATGACGTAGTTCAACAATCTTTTCTTTTTATTTATTTGGAGCATTTTTATGCCAAAGTCTCTTTTTCAGGAAATCATATTTTGTATAATGATGGTTTTCTTCATGGTTTATTCTATGATTTGTTACAACATTTCTCTTTCAATTGGAGGCTTTAGTAACAAGGTTTTCTTAATGGCTTTTCATGAGCTTATAATAATGGGACCAATTGCTTTTGTCCTTGATATGCTTATTGCAGGTCCTTTAGCTAAAAAGGTAACTTTTTCTGTTTTTGACCCTAAAAAAGATAATCCTATTTGGCTTGTTCTTTCTATTTCTGCTTGCTCAATTTGGATTATGTGTCCATTAATGAGTTTTGCCGCTACAATTCTTTTTAAGGGTGGACTTATGCAGAAAGAAGTTATTTCTATCTGGATTAAGACAACAATTTTTAATTATCCTATGGCAGCTTTAGCTCAATTTGCATGGGCAGGTCCTATTGTAAGAAAATTATTCGGACTTATTTTTAGAAATAAATAATTTTTATGTGGTTGTCATTCATATTGTAAATATTACAATTTGTTTGACAATCACTATTATTTCTGTTTGTGTAGTTTTTCTTTCAATGATATATTTCTTTTGAAGGAATTATTAAATGACAGAGATTCAAAGACAAATTGTAAAAATCATATTAGCAGTTATTCTTGCAACAGTTATTGAGCTTGCACTTTATTTTGTGAAAAAACTTATGAAAAATAAAAAGCAAAGAAATGATAACTTGCAAGATAATAAAAGTGAAAACTAATATTTCTAATTTAGATTATTTGCAATCATTTTGAAATTTTGCTTTACATGTTTAAATACTTCTATAACAACAGGATCAAAATGACTACCGCTTTCGTTTATAATCATATTATAAGCAGATTCAAAATCATACGCCTTTTTATAGCTTCTTTCTGTTGTTAATGCGTCAAAACAATCTGCTATAGCCATAATTCTAGCTTCAAGAGGTATCTTTTCTCCAGCTATTCCTGTAGGATAGCCTTCTCCGTCCCAGCGTTCATGATGATGAAGTACAACATTACAAGCCATTCTAAAATATTCTGGATCTAAATCTTCCATTATATTAGTTTTTATAAATTGAACGCCTATAATTGTATGACTTTTTACAATATCATATTCATCATCTGTCAATTTTCCCTCTTTATCAAGAATAGTTTTGCTGATATAGCTTTTTCCAATATCATGAAGAGGAGCTACTTGTTTTATCCTTTTCACAAATCTTTTATTTACAATATCAGGGTACATTTTTTCTTTTAATAATTCCTGAGCAAGAATATATACATATTCAGCTGTTCTGTGTAAATGTCCGCTAGAAGAAGTATCATGATGTTCTGCAAGTTCTGCGAATCCTAATACAAATTGGTCTCTCATCTTTATTATCAAGTCTGTTTTTTCTTCAACTTGATTTTGAAGTTTTTCTTGATAATCTAGCATCAAAGTTACATCTTCTAACCACAAGAGCCGACCTTCTCTTTCTTTATCTATTGCAATAGGTCTTCTTTTTAGCTGTAAAAGCTTATTGTCTATTCTTATTATGCTGCCGTTAACATTTTCTCCTTTTTTCCAGCGAGCAAATATATTGTTAAACTGATATGGAAATACAGAAGAAGCCCTTTTACCTATAACTTGCTGTGTCAATTCTGGAAACATTCTTGTCGCACTTTCATTTATCTGTGTGACAAATCCATCTGCATCTATAACCATTGCAGGATAATCTATATTATCAAAGAAAATATTATTTGCGATTCTGTTTACATCGAATATTTTTTTGACATTCATTATTTCTACAAGGATTATATTTGATATTGCAAATCCAATAGGAGTTACAGGAATTGCTTCTGTCCCTGTTACTTTGATAAATATTTTTTCTGAAAGATAGCAAAGTGCAGGTATGAAATTCATTGCACATAGTATATGTATATTTTTATTGTATTTTATTTGCTTTTTTTTAGCATCAAAAAGTATAAATATTATAGAAAATAGATATATTGGGTCTAACAATGTGAATATAGTATGCCCCCAGCTGTATACTTTATGAAGATACGGCATTCCTGATGTCATATCCGGATAGTAATATTTGAATAACCATGTATGAGTTGGAAAATTGGGATAATCGAAACTTGCTATTATAGTAAAGAGAAATGTGAATAC
>JAILNT010000430.1 GCA_024691265.1 Treponema sp.
TGGCACTGTACCATAAGGAAACTTTCTGCTATAAAGTACATCTTTTATAAGCTCATCATTCAAAAGATACATTTTTATTACAGCACAGTCATTTTCATAGGCAATACCGGCTAAAGCCTTTTTTCTATATGGTAGAGAAACAACACAGGCATCTTTTACAGAATATGTTGCACCTATAAATCTTTTTTTTACCAGGTCATAGACACGTGTCTGACTCTTTTTAAGATTTGAATGCGACCTTTCTATATCATAGCTAATAGCTAAATAGCGTCTGTCATCGGAAAGAGTAAGGCGATTCACGTCACAAGCAGAAAAAAGCACAGACTTTTTATTCCTGTCATTCAGTAAACAAACTTCGTTATTTATGGAATCAAACCAGACAATACCGCAAATAGATTTTACAGGAGAAACAAAAGAAGCAGAATTATCAGAAGTAATTACAACCTTGCTTTCCCCTTCCATAATCTTTAATGGCAATAAATCACCCTGCCATTCAATGGAGTCCCCAAAATCTTTCCATGCTTTTTTCAATGAAAGCCCGTAGACTTTATTAAAAATACCAGGCATAAGGCAAAAGAAATTAACTCTGCCGCAGGACTGCCAGTATTCCTGATATTTATCTATTCCCCACCGCTGTATCATATAAGCCGAAAAAGCTTTACAACAAGCCCTTTCAAGCTCTGAATAAACATAGCCGTCAGTTACCCCGGAAACCTGAAAATAATCAGGAAACACACCGTCTAATTTTGCCATATAAATTAATTGCAAATCGCTATTATCTGTAAAAAAGGAGCTTTCAGAAAGAGCATCTACCGCACCTTCTATAAATGAAGGAGGCACATTAAAAAGGTGAGAAGGCTGCAAGGCATCAATACCTATAAATATATGAGCAATTTCCCAATTTCTGCTTCTTATGGAAGATACAATAGCTTTTAATATTTGCGTGTAAAAAAGCTTTTCGATTGTTTCAGAACTATAGAAATAATCAGAAGAAGCCAATGTATCATAAATAATTATCCTATTGTAAGGAGAGGGCGAATAAGAAACAGAAAGCTCTGAACTATCTGGAGAAACAACAACAGGCATTCTAAACTTATTGGAATATTCCATTTGTACACAGGCTTTTTCATAAAGGCTATCGGCTTTAGAAGCTAAATCAAATACTAACTGAGAACTTTGTTTTGGAAAGATGAAGTCAAAATAACCTGTTTTAAGAACATAGATTTTATGAGGCTGATTATGCACTCCGGCATAAGAGCAAAAAATAGCCGTAAAAAGAAAAAAAACTGAAAATATGAATATTCTTATTTTAGAAGCATTATTATTAAACATTTCCCTATCTTGAAGCAAAAAAAAATACGGTCAACAGGAAAAACCTATCAACCGTATTATTATATCAAACTTAAACAAAAGTTTCAGTCAATTCTTTTAATATTAACTAGATTTAGCGTTTCAATCCAAGAACTGTTTCAAGAAGTGTGTCTGCTGTCTGAATTGTTTTTGCATTACCCTGGAAACCACGCTGAGTAACAATCATGTCTGTCATCTGTTCACTAAGGTCAACGTTTGACATTTCCAAAGCACCAGCAAGGATAGAACCCTTTCCAGCAATTCAGCTAGGTCCAATATTTGCAAGACCTGAGTTATTAGACTCTACGAAGGTATTGTCTCCAGCCTTTTCAAGACCACCCTGGTTAGCAAATGTTGCTAAAGCA
The DNA here is from genome assembly GCA_024691265.1 of Treponema sp. GTDB lineage: Bacteria > Spirochaetota > Spirochaetia > Treponematales > Treponemataceae > Treponema_D. Next base: position 1,716 of record JAILNT010000430.1, read on the forward strand.
ATCTGTCCGATAGTGCGGTTTGTACCGTTAGAATAAACACCTGTGATTGTTCCAGATGAGTCAATCTTGAAGCTATCGAGATAGCCCATTGTATAACCGTCCTGATAGTAAGCCTTTGTTGAGCTTGCTGCTGCAGACTGTGTAATTGTATTCTTCTGGCTGCCGATTGTACCAAGATTAATATTCATTGTCTGACGATATGGATTACCGTCTTCATCAGCATTTGCACCAACTACATTGAAAGATGTCTGCAAAACAATCTGTCCTTCTGGATTTGTAACATTTCCGGCTGAATCTGTTACAGACTGTAATGTACCTGTGTTATCAAATGTAATGATAAATGTATTTTCTGTGCCGTCTGTTGTTCCAAGTCCTACACGTGTTTCTGTTCCATCAGGATTTTCAGGGTCAACATTAACAGTTGCCTGCCACTGATTTGGATTACCTGTTACACGGCGGAATGAAACGTTAAGATTATGGTCATTTCCGAAAGAATCGTATACCTTGAATTCTGTGCTCCATGTTCCCTTTATAACATCAGCTTCACTTGCTCCCTCAAGGATTTCAGGAGTATTCTTATTCAAGTTACACATGAAGTTTACGTTTTCTGTTGCATGAGCTGGGTCTTTTGAACCTACTGGGATAACAAGATCTGTTGGTGTTGCAGAAGTTGTAACAATCTGTTCACCGTTTACATTCTGAGCCATCCAACCCTGTACACGCATACCATTTGCTGGATTAACCAAAGTACCGTTTGAATCAAGTCCGAAGTTACCGGCACGTGTGTAATATGTCTTTTCGCCGCTCTGCATAACAAAGAAGCCGTTTCCCTGGATAGCTACATCTGTAGAAACACCTGTTGACTGTAAATTACCCTGATTGAAAATAGTATCGATTGCTGCAACACTCATTCCAAGTCCAACTTCCTTAGGATTTACACCACCAACTTCTTCTGTTGGTTTTGCTGCTCCAGAAAGCTGCTGGCTTATCATGTCCTGAAAGTCAACACGACCTCTTTTGAAACCGTATGTATTTACATTGGCAATGTTATTTCCAATAACGTCCATTCTTGTCTGGTGATTCTGCAAACCGGATACACCGGCGTAAAGTGATCTCATCATATAGCTACCCTCTTAATTTCCATTCATTTTACTTTCGGCTGTATTTATTGCAGCCTTAACAGCTTTTGATTTTTTTTTACTCTGCTTTTAATTGCCGTAAACAGCATTAATACGATTCATATCGTAATAAGCACCATTAACCAAAACCTGTGGATTCTCTCCGCGAGTTATTCCTTCTACGACACCCTTTGTTGTAGTGTCGCCGACTTCAATCTCAACAGTTTTTCCGATTGTAGAAACGGCTTCTGAAGAATTTAGCATTTGAGTCATCTTTGTAAACTGCTCATTCATGTTTGTCATCTGTTCAAGAGAAGAGAACTGAGCCATCTGTGCGATGAACTGCGTATCTTCCATTGGATTTGTAGGATCCTGATTTGTAAGCTGAGTTATAAGCAGCTTGAGAAAATCATCTTTTCCCAATGACTGGCTTGTCTGCCGTCCAATTACTGCATTATTTTTTGCATTGAACGTGTTTACTGCATTTTCAGCCTGCAGCTTCTCTGTTGCACTCATGGTTGTATTCAATTCCATCAGACTACCCTGCCTTTTCTATCTCGTTTTTCTAAAATCAAAGTTATATTATTAACATCGGCATTTTATGCAACAATATTAACACCATAACTACTTTCTTTAGAATATTCTCCTGTAGTTTCTCCATCAGAAACCGCACTTTCTGCAGAAGATGCGTACTCTCCGTATGTACGGCTAGCAGCATAAGAGGCATTAGTATTTTGATTTTCACCAGATGAACCATTATTCATAGAGCCATTCATTGAATTTCCCATAGAAAGATTGAAATCACCTGTTTCAAAACCGCTTTGTGCAAATGCCTGTTTCAAACTGTCCATGTTTTCCTGAAATGCTGCAAAAGCTTCTTTAGATTGCACAACAATTTGTCCTGCTATTAATTTATCGGAGATTTGCAAACTGACCTTAACATTTCCTAATGATTCAGGATTCAAAATTAAGTTTATAGTACCCTGGTTATTATCTTTAAGAACAATAGAACCGGCTTTTGCAAACTCTGGAGCGTTCATCTGAATCTGATTAGAAAGCATAGCCTGGAAATTACTTCCTTGAGCAGAAGCCTGCTGACTGTTAGAAGAAAGAATATTCTGCTGGGCATTATTAGAAAGAGATAAAGTCATCTGAGCTGTATTATTATTTTCAAGCTTAATATCGCTCATTGTCATTTTATCATCAGCTTTACTATCCTGCTGAACAAGAGTTCTTTCATCACGAACAGTGATAATAGAAGATTCCTTTTTATCTTTAGAAGCAATCTTATTTCTATTGAGTAAATCGCTTTCCTTTGAATCTTCTGTATCATTTTCAGAAGCAGCTTCTTTAAGTTCACTAGAAGCTAAAAGAGCCTTTTCTGTCATTTCTTCCAAAGCTTCATCTGGAACATCATTTTTTGAAGCGGTCTTTAATAAGCTTGCCTTATCGGTACTCTTAACTTCTTCACTATCAGATTGTTTTTCAGAAATATTTTCTGCCACTTTACTAACAGCAAGATTTGAAGCTAAAGTTTGAGAAGCAAGATTTTCTTTATTATCGTTATCTACATTATTAACATTTTTAGAAGCTTTCTTATCAAGAGCTTTCTTAGAGTCTTTTACATTCTTTTTGTTACTAGAAGAATCTTTACTAAGCTTTTCAGCCTTTTTATCTCCGCCCTTTACATTTTTAACAGAAGCAAGTTTATTGTAGTCACTTTCAACTTCAGTCTTTTCATTTTTTAAAAGAGCTTTAGAAAGACTAGCCTTTTCATCTAGCTTATTATCTTTAGCTTTTTCATTTTCAGCAGGAGCTTTTTCTGCAACTTTATCTTTAGAAGCAACATCATCAGAAACTTTATTAGCTTGCTTAGATTCTTCGCTTAGACTGTTATTACTATCAGCTTTTTCAGCAGTTACTGGATTTTTAGAAACAGCATCTGTTCTTTGATTATCGTTTACGCTGTTATTCTCATTTATCTTGTTTGATAAAAGAGAAGCAAAAGATGTGTTTTCAGAAGTTTTTTTATTAACCTGATTAACTTGAACTTGATTAGAAAGATTTAATATATCTATCTGATTCTTTAACGCCTGCATGGCTTTACCTCCACATTTTCTTGTTCATCGCAGAAACAGCAGAGGTAAAGTATTATATTTTTACCCGCTTAATCTAATGATACCGGTTTATTAGCCATCTTACGTTGTATCTGTGCTGCCCTTTCTGCAGGCATCAAAGAAAGCCAGTAAGCAACCATCGAACTAGTACCAGAAGCTTGAGCGTCTGCCTCCGTTTTGCGTAAAACGTCAATTATATCTTGATCGTCCATTGCAAGAAGAATGTCAACCGCTGCTCTTGGCTGCATACCAGTTAAGTTAGCCGAAATCTGAGCGATGTTTATATTTCTATCATCGTACTGTTTTAGAGTATTGTTGAATGTTTTTTCTCTTTCATCTTGAGAAACTCTTCTATCTTCAAGTTCCTGAGCAATTTGCTGATTTTCATCTTCTACTTTTTTAATGTCTTCTTCACGCTTATTAAGCTCTTCTGTTCTCATATCAAGAGCTTCTATACGCATAGCAAAACGGTCTTCATCTAAATCTGCTTCAAAAGGTGCAGAACTGCTTGCAGACACAGAAGTTTGAGGAACAAGTCCCAACATTTTATATACAGGAGAGAAATATTTTTTAGCCTGAATTACACCCAAATAATCAAACCATAACAAACCCAGCAATGACAATATTATTATCAAAATAAGCAAAACTATAGATTTACCCAGACTATTTCCATTACGAGCCACGACACACCTCTACTCATCTTTTATTATCGGATATTTCAAGCGAAATATTTATCACAGAAACAAAATTGCAATAAATATTTCACTCAATTATTTTAAGATTTAATTATCAAGCTGCTGAAAATTAACTTCAAGATTAGGAATATCAATTTTTCCAACCTTAACTTTTATAACTCCATTAAGTTCAACTTTTCCATTTGGAACAAGATTTGTTTCAAGGGCAAGAGAAGGAATCATAAACTTCGGCATTTTACCAGTTAAATCCACACAAACGGCGTCTCCAGTCCAGTCTGGATTTTGTAAAAGATACACTAAAGTCCAATGTAAATCGCTTTTTCGTTCAGCCTTTACACAAGCACCCATAGCGGCATCTCCTGCACTAACCCTTTCAAGCATGGTATCTTTATCTATAAGCTTTCTGCCATCAATAAAAGCTCTAAGCTGTTCATGTGCAATTAAATCGCTATAACGTCTTAAAGGAGAAGTAACCTGTGTGTACATGGAAATACCAAGACCACTATGAACTCCCGGAGTAATTCCCACAGAACGGCGGTGCATACATCTTCTTAAAGCGTACTGACCGGCAAGTCCTTCAGGAAGTGAAGAAGGAATATCAGGAGCTTCCTGACTTACATAAGGGAAAGGTATTTGATTCTTAAAAGCAAAACGGGCAGCACCTTCTCCGGCTAAAAGCATCATTTCACGAACAACTAAAGCACTTTCAGGGTGTGGAGGATTTTCAATAGAAACCTTTTTAGTTTCTGCATCTACCATAATATGAACTTCAGGTAAATCTATCTGAACCGCTCCGGCTTTGTTTCTTTTTTCTATATTACGGCGGGCAATATCATAAAGAGGAGCAAGTTCCGGGCTTTCTTTTCTTTCATCTGCACTAGAATAGGTTAAGCGTTCAACTTTTACCCAGGTTTTCAAAACGGCACATTCCTGCACATTACAATCTTCATCGAGAGTAAGGCGGAAGCTTAATGCACGGCTTTTTTCTGTAAGCCCTAAAGCATAATCCTGCAAAGCATCTTCGCTAAGCATGCGGCTTGCACCCTCTGGAATATAAAGAGTTGCTCCCCTGTCCCTTGCCATTTTATCAATAGAACTATCGGGCATTACGGTAGAAGCCGGGTCTGCAATATGTACCCACACATATTTACCATCATAAGCTATAGCGTCATCAGGGTCTGTAGACCATTCATTATCAATAGCATAGCTCACGCCTTCCACTTCAAGCCTTTCTTCTTCTGGAGGAGATGAAAGACCTTCAGAAGCCGACTTCATAGAAAGTCCCCAGCGAATAGGATAAGGATTTCTTGTTATATTCCATGCACCACAATCAAGCAGCACTTTATGAGCATTTTCAGGAGTTTCTGCAAGGTGTATTTCTTTTAATGTTTTAGAATGTTCACTTTTTCCCAATGCTAAAGACTCAATATCGCCAATATACTTAAAATCATCAGGGAGATTAAGCTTTTTCTCTTTGAGCCTTTTTAGGAATTCAGCCCTTAATTCTTCTTCTTTGCCCTTATTTTCAGCCTTCTGAACAAGAGCTTCAACTTCGCTTTCTGTTCTTGGAACAAAAGAAAGAGGAGTAGAACTTTCATTAAAATAGAAAGTATTTTTCAATGCTGTATAAAAAGCCCACGAATCTTTAGCCTCTAATTCACCTAAAGCCAAAGAAGCTAAATCTTCAAAAGAGATTTCCTCATTTGCAGATTCTTCATCAGAACGAAGTAACTCATAAGCTTCTTTTATCTTGTCTGTAAAGCTTGCCGCATCAACTTTCAAAAGCTCACTTAGAGAAGAAAGGGGGTCTTGAGAAACAGCAGAAGAATGAAGCAGAACAAAATCTTTATCTCTTACTTTTTGGCTTCCATATTGTGCCTTTTTTCCAGTAGAAGTTGCAGGAGATACACAAAACTGAATTGTATATTTTTCTCCGGCAGCAGACGCACACTCAGTAATAATAGCAGGTGCCTTTTTATAAAGCACAACGGAATTCTTTGAAATCATATATTAACTATATTAGAAAGCCCTGTTTTTTACAATAACAAATACTAGCTTGTATTTTTCTACAATAAAATTCAGCAATAAAAAAAACGGCAGCTCCCGATTTATTAAAAAGGAAACTGCCGTCATTCTTTTTTTTAGCTTATGCTAAAAATTACTTACCATTTGTGTAATGCATTACAGGAACAGGAATCTGTCCTTTAAGCACTTTAACCTTAATGTCTTCGCCAAGGTAGAAGCCAAGACATGTAGGCTGGTTATATGCACTCTGCTGCCAGCCAACAGAATTGCGGTATACAGGGTCGTGCATCAATGTATACAAGCGATACTTTGTAGGGAGTGTTGTTGTATAAATGCGAAGCTCTGTATCATCAGCAGAAGCCATTACAACTTCTTCACGCCAGTCACCAAGGATATCAGCCTGAAGTGTAGGTGTTGCCTTTGTACCGTTACAACTGTGTGTTCCAGAGAACTTCTTCATAGATTCAGAAGAACCTGAAAGTTCATTGAACTTTGTGATTTCTGTATCATTCAAAAGTTCATGGAGCAAATCTCCGTCCCAGTAAAGCTTGAAGTTACAAGAAAGCTTTGCATTTCTCCAGCTGTCAACAACAACTTCACCCCTGCCGTTATAAACTGCTCCACCAGTTGCAGCATTGCCACCAGCAGCAGCCCAGAATTCATAGCCAGGATTTGAAGTGATATTTGCAGCCATACCACGACCTGCATCTTTAGAAGCGAAATATGCGAACTGTGTTTCACCAGTTGCAGCATCATGCATTTCCAAAGAAGCTACAGCAGGAACTTCATGAGGTCCAAAGAGGTAAAGTCCTTCAACATCTGGGAAGAACTGTCCAACATGGCTTGCATCACCGTGAGAACCAAGCTCTCTCTGCTGTTCACCGTCCATAACATACATCAAAGAACCGTCATGGTCGATTGAAACGCTACCAAGAGAAACTTCATCAAAGCCGTCATTGTCGAAATCTGCAACAATCAAGCTATGGTTACCCATGTGTTCTGCATTCTTATAGCCGTTATCAGTATCAAATGCCCATCTCTTTACGATTTTTCCGCCTTCAACACCGTAAGCTACAACAGCTGTACGTGCATAATATCCACGATTGAATACAGCAGAAGCGTGAACACCGTCAAAATATCCAATACCACTATTGAAGCGGTCTGAACGGTTGTACCATGTATCACCCCAGCTCTTACCGTGGTCGCCAGGAACCTTTTCCAATGGGAATTCGAAGTTTGTAGTATCAATGATTGTACCGTCGCTATCGAAACATGTAATATATTCAGGACCGCCGATAATGTGTCCGTTTGGAACATCATTGCCGTTCTTGTCCTTTACATAAAGCTGTACATATTTTCCAGCATCAGCAGCATTACCTACAACACCAAGTACCTTATTCTTGTCGAACTTGCCGTTTGCATCAGCACCGTAAACTGTAGTGCCATCAGCAGTCTTTAAGAATACTTCGCTCTTTCCGTCGCCATCGAAATCGGCTACAGAAATCTGGTTATAGTGAGCTCCAGATGTGAGGTTCAAGCCCATGTCGATACGCCACAAAAGTTTTCCGTCAAGAGTATAAGCATCAAATAAAGTTGGTGCTGTCAAAGCCTGCTGACTTGAGTCAATAGCATTCTTTGGATACCACTTTACGATAATTTCGTATCTGCCGTCTCCAGTTAAATCTCCAACAGTTGCATCATTCAAAGAATAAGAATACTTTTCACCAATTGCATTTACACCATCTTCTGGCTTCTGCACTTTAATAGGAAGATAATCTTTATCTGTTGCTGTAATTTCGTGGCGTTCTGTTTCTTTACCGTTTACCTTAGTAATAAGAGTATACTTGCTGCCAGCCTTGCCCTTTACATCAAGATAATTTGTTACTTTAAGATTCTTTCCAACCTTCTTACCCTTTTCGTTAAGAACGTCGAATGTAATATTTTCATTATATTCACTTGCAAGAAGTCTCCAGCTGAGGAAAATACCCTTTTCAGCGTGAGATGCAACAAGACCTCTGTCAAGCCATTCTGTCTGTCTGTTTGAAGTTTCAGGAACAGGAAGACGATTGTATACATACTGAACAACAGTTTTATTCAAGTCGTTTGTAAACTTGTTTGTTGTTTTAATCTGTCCTTCAAAAGCGTAAACACCGTCTTTTTTAGCGTCCCATTTATTGTCGCCAATATTCTTCCAGTTTTCAATCTGTGCTGTAACGCTTGTACCGTTTGCAAGTTCTGCATTAACAGAAGAAGCAAGACCGATAGAAGCTGTATCAGCATTTGCATCTCCCACATAAATACGCTTATAAGGGAGCTGTGAAACTGTTGTGATAGAATTTGCTGCAATTGGTTCTACAGAGAAATCTACGTTATCGAGATAAGTTTTCCATGTGATATTGTTTCCAGAAGTACGAACGCCTTCGATTTTAAGCTGGGCGATTGTACCATTGAAACCTGTACCATTCATGCTTGTAGTAAATTCTTCTGTATCTCCTGTGTCCTTCTGGGTTACTTTTCCCTTGAGTTCATTTGTAGCAATATCAAAATTTAATTCTACAGAATACCATGTTTCAGGATTTGTAAATTTAGTATTTGTACCACCGTTAGAACCTACAGACCAGGCAAGAGGAGCTTTATTGGTGTTATTCAATGTGAAAGCAGTTTTTCCAATGCCGTCATAAAGACGTACCTGTCCGCCGTTTTCCTGTGATTTATCTGTATCGTTTACTTTTCCAGGGAACCAGTCGAACTTTACATGGATACTCTTTCCCATTATAACTTTGTCGAATTTCTTTGTTGCAACACGGCCACCAGACTGGTTTTCCATGTAGAATTCAAGCTTTTTACTTGCATTTCCTGCAACATCTTTATTATTGATTCCAAGTGTTGCTGCATTTGTTGTGAATGCCCATGGAGACTTTGAAGATTCGCCTTCAAAATCGCAAGACTGAGCCTTTTCAAGCTCCTGTGCATTCAAGAAAGAACAGGCTGAAAGAAGAACAGCAGCAGATGCTACAGTCTTACCTATTTTTCGCATACGGTTTTTTTTCATTAGGTAACCTCACTTTGCTAATGCTTTTTATACTTTTTATAAAATGATAGGGCTGAAATTTCATATTCGCCCACCTTAAAACAGCAATTTTAGCACATATCCGTCATTATTAATCTAACTTCATGCTATACTGTATTATACCCCCTATCAATTCCCCTTAGAGAGGAGTTGATAGCCGGGGGGAAGGATAAATAAAAAGCCCTGAAGCAAAGAGCCACAGGGCTTTAAGAAATAAGCGTTAAAAAGACTCCTTATAACTTATTTAACACTTATTCCTGATTTATTCATAAATTACAAAGTCATCAAGACATTGAACTGCATTATATCTTCCACATAACATATGGAGACCTACAATGTTATAAGCTGTAGCTGTAGGAGTTACAGAAGTTTCTTCAAGTACAGTATTTCCATCTTCATCTGTAATAGAAACTGTTACAGGAGAATCTTCTGAAGATGAATCTATAGAAATTACAAAATTATAGAATTCACCTGCAGTAAGTGTTACATAATCTGATGAAGAACCATTTATATACCAGTTAGTAGAACCACCTGCTGCACTCAAAGCAAACAAATAAGAAGAAGCTGCAGTATTTGCACTACCTCCTCCAGGGAAACTATTTGCAATAGCAACCTGTGAAGACTTTGCACTATCAGTACCAGCTGTTAAAGCTGCCTTGAAAGCTACAACATAGGTACCTGCAGCTTTTGTTGCATTAAAGTTATAAGCTCTATCATTAACATTTCCAGGAGCAACCTGTAAATAGCTATTATTATCAGCAGTTTCAATAGTTACAGTCGATGTACTAAGATTTCTTATATTTCCGATTGATGTAACATCAATATCATCAGATTCAAAATCCTGTACGAAAGCCAAAGATGTTGCAATATGAGCTGTATCTGTCTGTGTAATTGTGATTGGAGAAGCAACTACACCAGAAGCTGTTGTAAGACTTACTTCCCCTGTAGGAGCTGTTGTATAGCTAATCTTTACAGGAACTAATGTTGCACCGGCAGAAACGGCAGAAACGGCAACTGCTGTAACATCAGTTGAACCTATTGTACCTGTTGCTACTGTGTCGCCTGCAGAAAGAGAAGTAGCCAATGATACGCTTTCATCGAAGGCTGCAAGATTAATTACTGTAGTGTACACGCTTGCACTTGTATCGCTTCCTGTTGCTGTAACTACATCGCTTGCAGAAGGGTATGTAAGATAGCTCTTATAGCCTAATGCATAAGAAATAGTAGTAGATATTGGAAGAGTTCCGCTTCCAAGATTTGTTCCTGCTGCATCAAGAGAGAATGAAAGAGTACCAGTTATATCATCAGCACTGCTTTCAAGGTCTTTAGAAACAGAAACTTTGAATGTAGCAGAAGCTAAATCCTCTGCAATAGTCCAGTCACTAATTGTTGGAGTAAGACCATTAGGATCATCTGTAACAGTAAGAACATCAGAACTAACGCTTGTGCTAGAGAAAGTTGCGTGTCCTAAAGTTAATGTGATAGTGTCGCTTGTACAAGTTGCATCAACTGTTCCATATCCTGTTACTGAAAGTGAAGAAGCAGTTATAGAAGCTGTACCGCCATTTATTACATAGCTAGGCTTTGTTACACAAGAAAGAGAATCTGTAACATCTGTAATAGCTCCAGAAGCCAATGTAAATGTAAGCTCTCCTTCCTCGTAGGTATTGGTTGCAGGTGTTCCAGAAATTGTTACTACACAAGAAGAAGTTGTAACGCTAGAAACTGCTACAGAAATTGTTCCTAAATCATCGCCTACTGTATCAGCACTGTCTGTTACAGTGATATAACCTTGAAGAGTTGAAGCATCTGTAGTTGCAAATTCAAGCCCTTCCAAAGAGATTGTATACTCCTGGCTAAAGCTTTCAGAAGGTGTTACGCTAAGGCTTGTGTCTGTAACGTCTGCACCCTTAAAGAGATATGAACCACCATTTGCAGAAACAGCAGAACGACT
>JAILNT010000161.1 GCA_024691265.1 Treponema sp.
TCAATAAAATCATGTATAAATGGGTCAAGTGTAAGAATTTTTAAGTTTGCTTTTTCAACTCTTTTATCTGCAAGAATATTATCTAGTAAGAGTTCCATATTTATACCGTCTGCATAGCAAAGCGACATATCAGTCATCATAAGAACAATACGAGGTTTTTGCAGCTGATTTTTATCAATAAGGTCTTTTAATTTATACTTGAGTAAAGAAATTTTTTCTCTATTAAATCCTACTGCAGTTTCTATGAAAATTATATTATTATTTATATGAACATCAATTATAGCAGGTGTAGTATCGATAGCGAAACCTGTTTTTAACGAACGACCTATCGATTCAAAAAAAATATCAAACTTTATAGGTTTTGTAAAATATTTTAATACTCCAACTTCCCTTAATGGAACAACTATTTCACGCTTTACTTCAGGACCAGCGATAATAACAGGTATTCTATTTGCATTAGGGTCATTCTTTTTTTTATCAAAGAATTCAGCAAGTTCTGCAAAATCTGTAATAGCATCAAGATTTATAATAGCCAAATCTGGAAGAATAGATACAATCTTTGGAAAAGCATCCCTTTTTCCTTCTGTAATTTCAACCTGAATACCTTCCGCAGTAAGTTTTTCTTTTAAAAATTCTTGAAACATTAATGATGCGTTTATAATTAATACTTGCTTCATAAGTAACTATATACTAACTTAATAAAACTAGATTTTCAACAATAAAAATATTTATGGAATCTTTTTTATAAGTTTTTTTACGGAGGTTTTATGAGTTTTACAAAATCTGTTGTGGTATTTCTTTCAGAAGGTTTTGAAGAAATAGAAGCAGTATCTCCAATTGATTATCTTCGCCGGGCAGGCTGTTCTGTAACAACGGTAAAGGTAGAAGCTGTAACTAAGGCTGCTATCTTAGAAGGTAAACACATATCAAATGATAAATATGCTGTTAGTGCAGCTCATGGAGTAACTTTTATAGCTGATACAAGTTTAGATGAATATCTTGCTAATAAAGAACTTCCTGACGCAGTATTTATCCCGGGAGGAATGCCTGGAGCAACAAATATTGCCGCAAGTGAAAAAGTATGTGACTTTCTCAAGAAAATGTTCATGGCAAATAAGCTTGTTACAGCAATATGTGCAGCACCAGTAGTTGTACTTGCTAAATGCGGTATTCTCGCTAATAAAAATTACACGTGTTATCCAGAAATGGAAAATATGCTTGAAAACTTCTGCGGCAAAAATTGGAAGGAGTTAACAGAAAAAGCTATACATCATAAAGATAAAGCTTTTGTAACAGATGCTAATCTTGTTACAGGCAGAGGTCCTGGAGCAGCAGAAGAATTTGCGATGGAAATAGTTCGTCTTCTTTGTGGAGAAGAAACTGCTAAAAAAGTTCACGATTCAAGCTGTCAAAGATAGGCTTATAATTATTAACTAGCTTTTTTCAAACTCTATATCAATTCCCCTTAGAGGGGAGTTGATATGGGGAAAATATTTAATAGAACATAAAAAAATACCCAGAATATTAATCGGATTTATAACATTTTATTTCTCGTTGACGAATAAATGCAAAAAATATATTGTATAAGAACTTATTTTTTTTTAACAAAACAGGTGGTATTTTTATGGCAGTTGATGAAAAATTACAGACAATGCGACACAGTTGTGCACATGTAATGGCAGAAGCTGTACTTAGACTTTTTCCAGGTACAAAAATTGCAATCGGTCCTTCTATCGATAATGGATTTTATTATGACTTCGATTTTACCACCACCACCGCAGACCATAAACTTTCTGAAGAAGATTTCCAGAATGTAGAAAAAGAAATGCGTAAGATAATTCAGGGAAATCATGAATTCGTACGCAAAGAAGTTACAAAGGCAGAAGCACTTGAACTTTTTAAGGACCAGCCTTATAAGGTTGAGCTTATAAATGACCTCCCAGAGGGAGAAACTATCACAACATATGAACAAGACGGTTTTCTTGATTTATGTCGTGGTCCTCATGTTGCAACAACAAAGGAAATTAACCCTCAGGGCTTTAAGATTATGAAGCTTGCCGGAGCATATTGGAGAGGCGATGTAAAGCGTCCTATGCTCACTCGTGTTTATGCAGTTGCATTTGATAAGCCAAATGATTTGAAAGACTATCTTAAAATGCTTGAAGAAGCTGATAAGAGAGACCATAGAAAGCTTGGTACAGCCCTTGACTTGTTCCATATAGACCCAGAAGACCCAGGTCAGATTTTCTGGCATCCAAATGGATGGACAATGTATGTAACATTGCAGGATTATATGCGTGACAAGGTTCGTAAAGACGGATACCAGGAAGTAAACACTCCTGCAATTATGCCTCGCACTTTATGGGAACGTTCAGGACACTGGGGACATTATCAGAAAAACATGTTCGTAACAGAAAGTGAAAAACTTGATTTTGCTATTAAGCCTATGAACTGTCCTGGTGCACTTGAAATTTTCAACTCTCGTTCTCGCTCTTACAAAGACCTTCCTTTAAGACTTGCAGAATTTGGACATTGTGCAAGAAATGAACCTAGCGGAACATTACATGGTATTATGCGTGTTCGTGGTTTCGTTCAAGATGATGCTCATATCATTTGTACAGAAGATCAGATTGAAAGTGAAGTTGAAAAGTTCTGTAAACTTCTTTTAAGTGTTTATAAGGACTTCGGCTTTGATAAGAATCTTCTTGTTAAACTTTCTACAATGCCTGAAGACCATGTTGGAGACCTTGCTACATGGGAACATGCTGAAAAGGCTTTAGGAAAAGCTTGTAATGCAGCTGGTATGGAATATGAAATTCAGCCTGGGGAAGGTGCTTTCTACGGTCCAAAGCTTGAATTTACTCTTATAGACGCTCTTGGTCGTCAGTGGCAGTGTGGTACAATTCAGCTCGACTATCAGCTTCCATCTGCAGAAAGATTGAACGCACAGTATATTGGTGCAGACAATCAAAAGCATCACCCAGTTATGTTGCATCGTGCTGTAATGGGTTCTCTTGAACGCTTTATGGGTATTCTTATCGAAAACTTTGCTGGAGCTCTTCCTGCATGGTTACACTTTGAACAGGCTGCAATCGTTCCTATCAACCCAGAATTCAATGAATATGCTCAGAAAGTTGAAGATGCATTACGTTTAGTAGGCATAAGAGCTAATGCATATCTTGATGATGGAAACATGAAAACTAAGATTAAGACTGCAAGCCAGAAAAAGACTCCTTACATTCTTGTTGTAGGTGCAAAGGAAGCTGAAGAAGGTAATGTAGCATGTAGATTCAGAGCTTCAAGTGGACTTCCACAAAAGACATTTAAGCTTGAAGAATTCCGTGATTATGTATTGAATAAGGTTGCAACTCACGATATAAACATCTAAGTTTTTTGAGCTTAAAACTAAAAAAACATCTTTTTAAAGTGCACTTCCTGAAAGTTTTTAATGAAATTAATTTTCAAGGAAGTGCATTTTTATTTTTTTATAAATATAAAATATAGGCAGGATATAAATAAAGCTAGATTTTTACAAAAAAATAACAGATAATAAATATATGGATTCTAAAGACAATTTCTCAGTTCAATTACTTCAGGCCCTGGATAATAAAAGTGCTTGGTTCGATTCTGTTGCACTTCCAAAATTATTAGAAAATTATAGACTTCATAGTTCTTGTGTAAGAAATATTTCTGATACTCTTGTGAAAAAGTCTCTGATTGCTCCTGATCCATATAAACATGATAAGAAAATTTCAGGCATAGTATGTCCTGATTCCGCAGAATTTTCCGAAGGAGACCGTTCTGCTGTTATTGGACTTCGTCTTTCTGATTACGATAGCATGCTTGATTTTTTATGCAATTATTTTAAATTTTCTGTTTCGAACATGGACAATGGTAAAATTGCAAAATTAATGAGCTTGAATAATACTTTTTTATGGAATTCGTTCTCATTGAACAGTCCGAAAGCAAATACAAGAGGTCTTGCATCTTTAGTTGCTCATGCAAAAACAGGTGCTGACCCTTTAACTTCAAGTTTGCTTAATGATAGCGTATCAAAGTCAGCAAAAGCGATTACAGAAATCAATAAAACTTTAACAGAACTTGCAGATTTCCAAAAAGAAATGTACAAGGGACAAATACGAAAAAATGTATTTGAACACCCTACATTTGACCGAGATAATGCTTTTAAATCTGCTCAAAATCTTACTGCTCAGATAAAAAAAATTATACCAGCTGTTCTAGGTAAAAAAAGTTTTAATGCCGAACTTGTTGGAGAGCTTGTTGCAGAGGAATTTGATAACAACAAAGAAGAAAGAAGAAAGAATGTTCTTGAAAAACTTCGTGTTGTAGAAGAAAAGAAAGTAAAGAAGCAAAATCTGGTTAACACAAAAGACCTTTTAATGGATACAATTAGTGTAATTGGTGCATTATCACCACAACTCACTTCTATAATAGAAAAAATCAAAGGCAATCATTCTATTCTTGAAAGTGAACACAATACTTTATTTGATAAGATAAAAATTATTTTCAGAAAAGCCTTTAATTTACAGGAACCTCCTGTTATATATGAAGTTTTAGAGATGGATCAGGCTACTCATGCAAAAAGAAAGGTTTCGATTAATTACAATGATTTTATAGCAAATCTTGAAAGAAGAAACAGAGTATATACTTCATTCAATTCTAAAAAATCTCCTGGCTACCAGAGAGTTTACAATATTGCTGACGATAAAATTCTTGATTTCATTAAAAAGCAGCTTTCAGAATGTCAGGCATTAAGTATTCAGCTTGCGGCATTAGATGAATATTTCAAGACCAAGCCATCTTCACAAAATAAAGTTCGAATCAGAGGTATAAAAATAGATTTGACAGCCATGAAAAATACTTTGATAAAAATCAATCAAAGACGGGCAGATTATGTTGCCTATATCGAAGAGCAGGCTCAGATGAAAAAACTGGGGATAACTGATGCTGATTAAAAAATTATTAATATGTTTTTTCGCTTTTTTATCTATTAATTCTGTAATATTTGCAGAAAACAATGATGCTGATGAGACTGCTAAGGTTTTAAATATAATAGATTTTGCACATAGTTATAATCTTGACCCTCATACATCTGTATATAATTCAGAAGCAGAAATACTTACAGGTTTATTTGAAGGTTTATATTCTTACGACCCTGTATCGCTAGAACCGGTTCCAGCTCTTGCAAAAGAATATAAAATCTCAAGAAACAAACTTAGATGGACCTTTACTATAAGAGAAAATGCATTATTTAGTGACGGTAGTCCAATTACAGCAAAAGCTATAAGGGATTCATGGATAGCAATGCTTGCAAACCCTAATGCAAGTTTTTCTTCTTTACTTGATTGTGTAACTGGTGTAGAAGCATTCCGCAAGGGAAAATATTCTAATGAAAAGGATATAGAAGAAAAGGCTAAGAATGTTGGTATAATTGCAAAAAATGACAGGACTCTTGTTCTAACACTTACAAAACCTGCTGCACATTTAAGAAGCCTTTTATGCCATCATGCGTTTTCTGCAAAAGCTAAAAAAGATGGTGTTTTCAGTGGTGCTTTTGTTATAGAATCCTACGATGGAAAAAAGCTTGTTCTCAAAAAAAATGATAAATATTGGGATTCTAAAAATGTAGCTTTAGATTCTATTATTGTTAATCAGTCTGAAAATCCTGATGAAAATACTTATTTTTATAATATGGGTAAAACAGACTGGGTTACAGGTAATATTACAGTCAATAAACTGATAAACCAAAGAAATATAAATATATCAGCTGAATTCGGAACTCAATTTTTATTTTTCAAAAATAGAGAAAATTCTATCTGGAATAATCCTGAGTTCAGAATAGCTTTGCTTACGGCTGTTCCATGGAATCAGCTTAGAGGAAAAAGTATTGTTCCAGCATCTACATTAATTTATCCTATTTCTCAATATCCAGAAGTTGAAGGATTTTCAGATACAGATGTAGATGAAGCTATTGAACTTATGAAACAAGCTCGTATCAACGCAAACATACCTCTTGATAAAGAATTGCAATTATTATTTGCCATAGATGACAGTGATTACATGAAGGAACAGTATGAGATTCTTTCAAAAGCATGGGAAGCTCTAGGTGTAAAAGTTATTCCTCAAAAAACTACTACAAATGATTATCTTTCAAACATTGCTTTCTGGAATGCTGATTTGTTTGCTTATACATGGATAGGCGATTTTGCAGATCCTGTAGCTTTTTTGGAGCTTTTCAGAACAAACTCTCTTTTAAATGAAGCTAAATGGTCTAATCAAGAATTTGATAAGATTCTTGATGATGCGGCTTTCGTAAATGACAAAAATGAAAGATATAAGTTATTTGCAAAGGCAGAACAAATTCTTTTAGACGATGGTGTTATTCTTCCTGTATCACACCCTGTTAGTATGCATGTAATTGATACAGCAAGAGTTGGCGGCTGGACTACGAATGCATTGGATTTACACCCTCTAAAATATCTTTATTTGAAGAAAGCTCAAGTTAAAGTTCCAAATCTTGTTTATAAAAATTGATATTCACAAAAACGTCAATTATACTTTATAATGCTATCAACTTTTTTTAGAGAAGGACTTAAAGAATGGTAATTCTTACATTGAACTGCGGATCATCTTCCGCAAAATATCAGGTTTACGACTGGGACAACAAAGATGTACTCGCAACAGGTGTTGTAGAACGCGTTACTCAGCCAGGTTCTGTTATCACACATAAGCCAAAGGGAAAGGACAAGTTTGTTCTTGAAAGTCCATGTCCTACACACAAAGAAGCTATTGAATTGATTCTTAACGCTATTACTGACAAAGAACATGGCGTTATTTCTGACATGAGTGTAATTGGAGCTGTTGGACACCGTGTTCTTCATGGTGGAGACAAATTCACAAAGTCTGTAAAGGTTACCCCAGAAGTTTTGGATACATTCCGTTCAGTAATTGGTCTTGGACCTCTTCACATGCCTGCAAATATTATGGGTATTGAAGCTGCACAGAAAGTTCTTCCAAACGTTCCTCATGTTGCAGTTATGGATACAGCATGGCACCAGACAATGCCTGCTTCATCATACCGCTATGCTGTTCCAAAGGAATGGTATGAAAAGTATGGTGCACGCCGCTACGGTTTCCATGGAACTTCATTCCTTTATACAGCAAAGAGAGCATCTGTATTGCTTCATAAAGAGCCAAAAGACACAAATGTTATCATAGCTCATGTTGGTAACGGTGCTTCTATGTGTGCTGTTAAGAACGGCTGCTGTTTCGATACTTCAATGGGTATTACTCCTCTTGAAGGTCTTGTAATGGGTACTCGTACAGGTGATATGGATCCAGCTCTTCCATTCTACATTATGAGAGAAACAGGAATGACAGCAGAAGAAATGGATACTGCAATGAACAAGAAGTCAGGTCTTCTTGGTCTTACAGGAAAATCTTCTGACCGTCGTGACGTTGCCGACCTCGCAGAAAAGGGAGACAAGGATTGTCAGCTCGCAGTTGATATGGAATGCTACCGCTTGAAGAAGTATTTCGGTGCATATCTTGCAGCTATTGGCCCTGTTGACGCTATTGTATTTACAGCTGGTGTTGGAGAACATTCTGCACTTATCCGTGGAAAGTCTCTTGAAGGTCTTGAATGGCTTGGTGTAAAGATTGACCCTAAGAAAAACGAGATTTCTAATACTGGTAATGCTGAAACTTGTATTTCTGCTGATGATTCTAAGGTTAAAGTTTACGTTATTCCTACAGATGAAGAGCTTGTTATGACAGAAGATGCTTTCGCTATTATGAACGGAACATATGATGTTCATACAAACTTCAAGTATTCTTTCCAGGATCCAAAGTATGTAAACAAGGCTCGTGAAGAAGGATTAAAGAAGGACCTTGAGAAGCATCCTGAACTTGCTTCTATTGTTGTTCGTCCTTAAGTTTTACTTTATCATAGAGTTTATAAAAGCCCTGTTGGTATATATCATACTGACAGGGCTTTTTTGTTCTTTATAAACCAAAATGTTCAACAAGACGGTTATAATCATCTTGTGTTATTTCTAATACAGAACCATGTCTTTTTATTGATTTTCCCATGTCATAACAATCTTTTTCAAGTTCTTTGAATACACCTGATTTTAAATCTGTTGAGACTATAGGAGCATAACCTGTATGTGCAAGAAAATGGTCAGCTAAAAGACACCATGTTTTTCCATCAGGTAAAAGATAACAGGTTGGTCCTTCAACTCCATAAATTGCATCTAAATCACTACTTTTAACAGCTGTAAACTTTCCGTCTAAATCATCACCATAATCTATTTTTATACTTTTGGTTTCGCTTTCATCTTTTGATATTCTATAATACAATCCATTATCTTCTACAATCGTAGTATCAATGATATGTGTATCCTTTTCTATGTATATTTCAGGACTAGTGAAAGTTTTGAAATCCCTTGTTCTGCTTTTATATATTATATGTTTAGACTTTCCATTCTTTTTAGTCATAGAAGCCCAGAATACAAGGTAATTATCTCTTTTTGCATCATAAATTGCTTCAGGAGCCCATACACAGCCAATATTGTCTAATGGAACATCATAAGTCCATGGACCTTCCCAATTTATTAAATCTTCAGAACTCCAAATAATCATACTTTTACTGCCTTTATCTACAGCTTGAGCCCACGAAGTTCCTTTTGCAATGCATAAATCAGTAGCCAGGATATAAAACTTACCATCGATTTTAGATTTTGTTATAAAAGGGTCTCTAACACCTTTTTCTCCTATATCAGAAATTAAAACAGCCTTACTGTTATTCAAATCATGCCAGTTAAGACCATCTTCACTTACAGAAAAATAAACTTGCTCTCCGTTAGCTAAAGACTCTTTTGTAAAATGTGATAATAAATAAGCTTTTTTGCTATCCATAGAAAAACTTCCTTGCAAAATCATTGATATAAAAAGAATTGATAAGAGAATATTTTTTATATTACTCATTGTTTCATTATTACATGTAGTTCAATTACAGGTTAAACCTTTTTCTTCATTAATTAGCACAAAAAAAGCATAAAAAAAGCCCTTACTTATTATCGTAAGGGCTTAACATGCTATCTGCTAGGGGTATTTTTTACCCAATGAGATAAATTTGTTTATTCTTTATAAAAATTAATGAGACAACCAGCCATGATTATCTTACGCTCATCATCTGTAAGCTCACCCAAAGAAAGTTCAAATTCGTTTACAGTTCCATCTTTCTTTATTGCATAAGCTTTTATACTTGAAAGCTTTTCACTAACCATTTTCTTTACATCTGGAATGAATACATAATCATCATTTGCAAAAGGAAGATTTTTATCGCCTTCTTTATACAAGAATGGCAACATTCCCCAGTTAATAAGGTTAGAACGATAGCGTTTTGTTGCATATTCGTTTGCAATATTTGCCCAACCACCTAAAACTTTCTGACAGCTTGCAGCCTGCTCACGTGCAGAACCATCTCCTGGTTTTACAGCAAAAATTGAAGAACCTAAACCTGCCTTAGAAACTCTTCCTTTCATATCTGGATATTTTTCATCAAATACCTTTGAAACAGTAGCAACTTCTGCTTGTATTTCAGGAAGGTTATCACGTACTGCCTTTGCTCTTGCAACATAAGCAGGGTCTTTACGACTTAATGTAAATTCTGCAAGTCCTAGAGGATTTGAACGGAAAGAAGATGTTTCACCAGATGGAATAAGTTCATCTGTAGTTGTAACAGGATCATGTATTTCAGATACAATCTTTATAAGAAGGTCATCAGATAAAGCTTTCATTGCAGGCCAGTCTTTGATATTTGGTCCAAACTGTATCTCTACTTCTGGGTGTGCAACACCTTTTGAGTCATATACGCGTTTTTCATATATTGTCTTATCAAAGAAATACTTCTTCTTGCTGAAATCTTCATCAAAACTTGTAGCTGCTGTAAGGAAACCTTTGTTTGCGGCTGTAGCTGCAATAGAACGAGCGTCCATAAGAGCAACAGAGGCAAGCTGTCCATTCTGAATCTTTGAACCTTCGCGGTTAGGGAAATTTCTTGTAGAATGGCGAATTGAGAATGCTCCGTTTGCTGGAGTATCGCCAGCACCAAAACATGGTCCACAGAATGCTGTCTTTATGATGGCTCCGGTTTCCATGAGGGCAGCTGCAGCACCATTTTTCATTATTTCAAGATAAATTGGTGTAGAAGCTGGATATACACTAAGTACAAACTTTCCATTTCCAGTATCTTTTCCTTTTAGGATATCTGCTGCAGCACAAATATTTTCATATCCACCGCCAGCACAACCTGCTATTATTCCCTGGTCAACATAAAGTTTTCCATCAATAATCTTATTTTTCAAGGTGAAATTTACTTTATCACCAAATGAAACTTTTGCACGCTTTTCTGTTTCCTCAAGAACATCTATAAGATTTTTATTTACATCATCTATTGTGTATGCACAAGAAGGATGGAATGGAAGAGCTATCATAGGACGTATTTTATCCAAATCAATCTCTATTGCACCGTCATAATAAGCTCCATCTTCTGGCTTTAATTCCTTATAATCTGATTCACGACCATGGATAGCATAGAATTCATGTATTTTTTCATCTGTTGCCCAGATTGAAGAAAGACATGTTGTTTCTGTAGTCATTACATCTATTCCAATTCTGAAGTCTGCACTTAGATTCTTTACACCTGGACCTACAAACTCCATAACCTTATTTTTTACATAACCACAATTAAATACTTCTTTTATTATAGCAAGTGCAACATCTTGAGGGCCAACCCCTCTTACAGGACTTCCTGTAAGATAAATTGCAATAACTCCAGGCATACTTACATCATAAGTTTTTCCAAGAAGCTGCTTTGCAAGTTCGCCGCCACCTTCTCCTATTGCCATTGTACCTAAAGCACCATAACGAGTGTGACTGTCTGAGCCAAGAATCATATCACCACATTTAGCAAGCATTTCTCTTGCATACTGATGAATAACAGCTTGATGAGGAGGTACATAAATACCACCATATTTTTGTGCACAAGTAAGACCAAACATGTGGTCATCGTCATTTATAGTTCCACCAACGGCACAAAGTGAATTATGACAGTTTGTTAAAACATAAGGCAAAGGAAACTTTTCCATTCCTGAAGCACGGGCAGTCTGTATAATTCCTACATATGTAATATCATGTGATGTAATTTTATCAAACTTAATTTTTAAGTTTTTAGCATCACCTGAAATATTATGCTTCTGCAAGATTGAGTATGCAATTGTTTTTTTTGCACTATCCGCAGGATTTGAATTCCCATTGGATTCAACAAGCTGACCTTTTACAAGATAAGCACCTTTGTCCCATAATTTCATAAGTTTTTTCTCCAAAAAGTATGTTTTCGCTGATTCTTTTCACTTCTATATTCTTATAAAAAAAATTAACATAAATAGTAAAGTTTTACAATGATATAATTGCATATTTATTCATTTTTATTCATTTTTTGTTATCTATATACTATTTTTTATACATAAGTTTGCATAGAAAAAAAAAGCCTGTTTCTCTTGTCTGCGTGACGCAAGCATTTGAAACAGGCTTTTATAATCAAGCTACTACATGTTTCATCATAGTTTGATTAAATATTTACCAAGTAAATTATCTATTAATACATTCCGCCCATGTCTGGAGCTGGAGCTGCTGGAGCCTTTGGCTCAGGAATATCTGTTATAGCACATTCTGTTGTAAGAAGCATTCCTGCTACAGATGCAGCATTCTGCAATGCACTGCGTGTAACCTTAGCAGGGTCAATAACACCAGCTTCCATCATATCAACCCATTCACCTGTATAAGCATTGTATCCAAAGCCTTTCTTTTCGTTCTTTGCACGTTCTGCAACTACAGCACCGTCAACACCAGCATTATCTGCAATCTGACGAATTGGTTCTTCCAAAGCACGCTTTACAATCTTAAAGCCTACCTTTTCATCATCAGAAAGATTCTTTGATGCATCTTCTGTTAAAGCCTTTGAAGCTTCAATGAGAGCAATTCCGCCACCAGGAACGATACCTTCTTCCAAAGCAGCACGTGTTGCAGCCAATGTATCTTCAACACGGAACTTCTTTTCCTTCATTTCTGTTTCTGTAATAGCACCAATATTGATTACTGCTACACCACCAGAAAGTTTTGCAAGGCGTTCCTTGAGCTTTTCTTTATCATAGTCTGATGTAGATTTTTCAATCTGAGCCTTGATTTCAGAAACACGGTCAGAAATTGCATTCTTATCACCTGCACCATCAACAATTACAGTATTATCCTTGTCAATCTTTACACTCTTTGCATGTCCAAGCTGAGAGATTTCTGTTGTTTCAAGCTTCAAGCCAAGTTCTTCAGAAATAACTGTTCCACCTGTAAGGATTGCAATATCCTGTAACATTTCCTTTCTTCTATCACCGAATCCAGGTGCCTTAACTGCACAACACTTCAATGTACCACGAATTGAGTTCAATACTAATGTAGCAAGAGCCTCACCGTCCATATCTTCACAAATAATTACCAATGGACGACCTGTCTGAGCTACTTTTTCGAGTAATGGAAGCAAATCCTTCATTGTGCTGATTTTCTT
Organism: Treponema sp.; assembly: GCA_024691265.1. Lineage (GTDB taxonomy): Bacteria > Spirochaetota > Spirochaetia > Treponematales > Treponemataceae > Treponema_D. The sequence continues at coordinate 12,644 of JAILNT010000161.1, forward strand.
ATCATGAATCAAAATAAATGGATCATCATAAGCACATTCCATTCTCTCACGGTCTGTTACGAAATAAGAAGAAATATAGCCTCTGTCAAACTGCATACCTTCTACAGTCTTAACAGTAGTATCCATGTTTTTAGATTCTTCTACAGTAATAACACCGTCTTTTCCAACCTTTTCAATTGCTTCTGCAAGGATTTTACCAATTTCAGGGTCATTGTTTGCAGAAATTGTAGCAACATGAGTAATATCTTCTGTTCCTTTTACTGCACGGCTATTATTCTTAATTGCATCAACAGCTACAGCAACAGCTTTATCAATACCACGCTTAATTTCAATAGGTGTCATTCCTGCTGCAACCTGCTTAAGTCCCTCTTTTACAATAGAGTAAGCAAGAACGGTTGCTGTTGTTGTTCCATCTCCAGCAACATCATTTGTTTTTGATGCAACTTCACGTACTAACTGTGCACCCATGTTTTCAAAAGGATCTTTAAGCTCTACTTCTTTTGCTACAGAAACACCGTCCTTTGTAATTGTTGGAGCACCAAACTTCTTATCCAACATAACAAGACGTCCACAAGGTCCCAAAGTAACCTTTACAGCCTGTGCAATCTGCTCAACTCCAGACAAAAGCTTCTTACGTGCCTCTTCATTAAACATTAACTGTTTAGCCATTTTGAAAACTCCTTAATATTCATAGCTTAATGTAACAAACTATGTTACAATAAGCGATATTTCCTATATCATTGAAGATATAAAAAAAGAATGTGATAGGCAACATTTTTTTTTCGAAAAATATTCATAAATATTAGAGGAGAGGCTAAAAATGGAAGACGACAATTCGATAATAGTTTACACAGACGGAGGCTGTCATGGAAATCCTGGACCAGGTGGCTGGGGAACCGTAATAATTGCTGATGGAGAAGCAAGACAGCTTTCAGGTGGCGAACATGATACCACAAATAATCGCATGGAACTAACAGCAGCTATAAATGCTTTGTCAGTAATTAAAAATACACCTGCATTTAATGGTCGGGCTATAACAATCTATATAGATAGTCAATATGTGAAAAATGGAATAACATCATGGATAACAGCTTGGAAATTAAACGGCTGGAAAACAAAAGCAAAAAAGCCTGTGTTAAATAAAGAATTGTGGCAAGAATTGGATAATCTTGTACAAGGATTAAACATCTCTTGGAATTGGGTAAAAGGACATGCAGGAATTCTATATAATGAAGTTTGTGACCAGCTTTGCCAAAAAGAAATAGAGGCACATAAATAATTTACCGATAATATAGATACTTGCAACAATTTTATTAGTCATTATAAGTGAAAGGACAATGAAAAACTTTTTCTATACTACATGTGCCATATTTACAGCGACAGCATTAGTTTTAACAACTGGCTGTGAAAAAAAGAACAAGTCTGGAGAACAAAAACTCAAAGAGGATTTATCAGTACCAGGGACATATTCAGAAGTTTCTGAAATACCAGATACACATATTTGGTATTCATTCTCTGAAGATGGATTAGAACAAGTTGATTTACCACAGAATGCTGCTCAAAAACTTTTAAAGCCTTGGACTGAAGCAATACGAATTTCTAGTACTGCTACTGCAATGTATCCACCTCTTGAAGAATCCAGTTCTACAAAAGTGCCTCCTGCATATGCAATAGTAAATCATTTAGGAATACTTGCTATTGATTCTGATAATATGAATCTTATACAAGATCCCGCAACTTTTAATAATTGCACAGCAGGAAATCTAGTATTTTTCGGAGATACTCCATTATTTTCGTTATACAAAAATAGTTTTTTCAATAACTCGATTTCAACATCTGCAAATAATGACCAAGCCATTTTTCTAGAAAAATATGACAGAGCATCAAAAATCTGTATTCCTCTAGTATCTTATAAAAATCTTGCAATAGAAGGTAAATCTCAAATTACAGATTTTGACTGGAATGGGGTAGACTGGATTTGTTCTATTAAAACCGTTACTCCTGAAAGAGTACTATTTAATTATTTGAGATGGACACCTAATGGAAGTATTCTTGACCTATCCCCTATAAGTAACAGTAACAAAATTTCAATAAAAGAAGCTGAGCCTGATGACTTCAGAAAGCAAAAAATGCCAACAGATTTTTCTAATGCTCCTGATAAACTTCAAAAATTACTTGCAGTTATTCCTGATGATTTTAGTTATTATATGATATGTGAACAAGCAGGAGGTTTCTCTCCTAAAACCTATACACATGGTAGTCAAGAAGATGGATTTGGAGGAACGGCTTTGTTAGGAGATACTTATACTATTGCCATATTTCAAGACGGTACCACATACATATCAGGAGCTTTATATAACAAACATATAATAGGAAGAGAAGCTGCTGTTGCTTTCAGACTTCCAAAACTTCCATCAGGATATAGCTATGGAAATTTTGCAATCAGTGGCTCTTATCTATATGTAGCTTGGGAAGAATCAGACTTTTATCAAACAGGAAGAAGCGGTTTGATAAAAGTAAATCTGGACAAAGTTCTATATGCGGAATAAAAGCAACCTATTTTTTATAGCACTTGTACTTTTTATAAATATAAGTGCTTTTGGAAACACTTTTTTCTCACTAGGTCCAATTTTAAATATAAGCTTAGATGAAAACAGTGCACCTAATCCAATTTCTTATTCTTTAGGGGTTGGGAAAATTTTTGATATAAATGAAACATTTTCAATACAACCAAGAATAACTTTATTTACACAATATTATTTATGGAGTGGAGAAAAAGCCCTCCCTGCAGAAATTGAAAATAGAACAGCTTTTACAAGCTGCTCTATTATCGATATTCCTATCAATATAACTTTATTAGAAAATAATACTAAGACAAAGTCGTTTGAAGCCGGAATTGGTCCTTCATTCTTTCTACGATATGCTTTTCTTGCAAATGGAGTAAAAAGTTCTGATTCTGGTGTAAGTGGAACAGCAGCAAGTGATATAAAAAAAATAAATAGCTACTTTTACAACAATCTTAACTATTTGTATACTGAATTATATTTTTCATTAAATTATAAAACAAAAAAAAAGATAACTATAGGATTAGAAAGCAAATATTATTTAGCAATACAATCTTTGATAAATAAAAATTTCTTCAATCAAAACATGTTTACAGTATCTATAAGATTTCTATTTTAAAAAATAAAGCCACTCTTGCAAAACGAAGAGTGGCTTGAAAACAAGAAACTTAATTCTAATTACAATTAAGCATTTGCTTCTTCTGCAGGTGCAGCAGCTTTTGCAGCACGAGCATTTTTACGTGCAATGTTCTTTAATGCAGCATTACAAAATTTACAAACTTTGCCTTTAGTTCCATCAAATTCAACTTCATATAAAGTTTTGATGTTATCTATGCCACAACGAACACACTTTCCACGTCCGTGGTTAGGCTCATTACGAATACCTGTTCCGCGATGTGATTTAGACATATTCCAACTCCTTCTGCTTTATTTAGACTCTGCTGTTTCTGCAGCAGCTTTCTCTGTTTTAGCTTTTGTTGTCTTTCCAGCAGAAGCTTTTTTAGCAGGAGACTTTCTAGTTGTAGTTGTCTTCTTTGGCTCTTTAGCTTCTTTAGAAGGTGTTTTTTCTGCTTTTGGAGCTTTTGTTGCCTTCTTTGCCTTTGGAGCTTCATCTTCAGTAGTTGGTAACTTATAATCAACTAACTCAAGAAGAACTACATCTGCAGCATCTCCAGCACGAAATCCCATCTTCAAAACACGAGTATAACCACCATTACGCTCTTTCATACGAGGACTGATTTCTGTGAAAAGTTTATTCAAAATCTTTTCGTCCTGAATGAATTTTGCAACTTCACGACGATTATGAACGCTATCGACTTTAGCACGTGTAATCAGCTTTTCAGCAGCCTTACGTACTTCCAAAGCCTTTGATTTTGTAGTGGTAATGCGCTCATATCTAAAGAGTGATGTTACCATATTACGCGACATAGCACGGCGATGTGCTGTTGTGCGAGAAAGCGGATTAAATCCGATCTTATGATTCATTTGTTTCTTCCTTTGGCTTCGTTAAGTTGACAGAATTTTTCAGATGACTGTAATCACTCATACCAAGAGTAAGATTCCATTCCTGGAGCTTATCTTTGATTTCTGCAAGACTCTTTTTACCAAAATTACGAGTCTTAGCTATGTCATCTTCTGTCTTCCTGGTTAATTCGCCGATTGTGCGAATATTGGCATTTTTAAGACAGTGGGAAGATCTAACAGTTAATTCAAGTTCTTCTACAGGAGTATTTAACAACTGAAGAATTCTCTCATCACCTTCATCTAACTCATCTCCATTTGAAACATCAGCATCATTGAAGTTAATAAAAATAGCAAAATGATCTTTAGCTATTTTAGCAGCCTCTGCTAATGCATCCTCAGGAGCAATAGTTCCATCTGTCCAGACTTCAAGAATAAGTTTATCGTAATCGTTACGCTGTCCAACGCGGCAAGGTTCTATTGAATATTTAACCTTTGGCACAGGTGTGAAAATACAGTCCATAGGAATTGTGCCTACAGCATCAAGTTCCTTGTACTTTTCATTCACTTCAGCGGGCACATATCCTCTTCCAAGATCAACTTCAACTTCCATATCAACATGGCAACCTTCCATCATAGTCATGACAGTTAAGTCTTTTGTTGTTACTTCAAGCTGATCTTCTTTATTAAAGTCCTGACTCATTACTTTGCCAGGTCCTTTAAATTCAAAGAGAAGTGTAGCCTGCTCTTGGTCTTGCGGCAACCGCAAACGAATCTGTTTCAAACTGTTCAAGACTTCGAGCGTATCTTCAGATACATTTGGTATCTTTTCAAATTCGCTAGAAATGACATGAGGAACACCATCTGCATCATAAGACGTAATTCTTACAGAAGATATTGCATACCCCTGAATTGAAGATAATAACACACGGCGGAGTGCATTTCCCACTGTTGTGCCAAATCCAGGTTCAAATGGATATGCAGTAAACTTTCCATAATTTGGATTAACGTCGAGATGCTCAAATGTAATGCCTTTAGGCTTTTTGAAACCTTTAAGCAGATTTTTGCGAGCCATCTGAACTCCTTATTTAGAATAGAGCTCAACCACGAGCTGTTCTTTTACGTCGGCCAAATCAGTTACTTCTTCACGGCGAGGATACTGAACAAAAGTGCCCTTTACGGCATCTACATCAACAGTAATCCAAGGCACATTTCCAGACTGAGCTTCTTCTTTCAATCCATCTTGAATAACTGCTAACTTCTTGCTCTTTTCCTTTATTTCGATAACATCACCAGGCTTAACATTGTAGCTAGGAACGTTAACGATCTTTCCATTCACCAATACATGGCGATGAGAAACTACTTGACGAGCCTGATTACGACATGATGCAAAATGCATTCTGTACACAACGTTATCAAGACGGCTTTCGAGCAACTGAATCAAATTTTCACCTGTTACACCAGGCATTGTCAAAGCACGTGCAAAAGTGAGATGGAACTGCTTTTCGAGCATTCCATAAATTCTCTTAATCTTCTGCTTTTCACGAAGCTGTAAACCATATTCACTACGCTTTCCAGCACGAGCTTTTGGATCCTTTCCAGGAGCTCCACGTTTCTTATTAATAGGGCACTTATCGCTCTTACAGCGTTCACCCTTGAGAAACAATTTCTTCTGTTCTGTTCTGCACTGTCTACAAACAGGACCTGTGTATCTAGCCATTTACGGGTATTCTCCTTACATGCGACGAGTTTTGCGAGGGCGACAACCGTTATGAGGTATTGGAGTTACATCAGAAATTGACTTTACCTTCAATCCCATAGAGCCCAATGCACGAACTGCATTTTCGCGACCAACTCCAGGTCCCTTCACAAAAACGTGAACTTCACGAAGACCATAGCTTACAGCCTTCTGAACTGCAGTTTCTGCTACTGTCTGAGCAGCAAACGGAGTAGATTTTTTTGCTCCGCGGAATCCCAAACCACCTGATGATGCCCAAGAAAGTGCATTACCATTCAAATCTGTAATTGTAATGATAGTGTTATTGAAAGTTGCCTGAATATAAACATTACCTTCATAAACACTCTTCTTTTCCTTTCGCTTTTTCTGGGTAGCCATTAACTTAAACCTCCGCCTTATGCTTTCTTCTTATTGGCAACGGTCTTCTTCTTACCCTTGCGTGTACGAGAATTTGTGCGGGTGCGCTGTCCACGACAAGGCAAACCCTTGCGATGACGTGTACCACGGTAGCATCCAATGTCTATAAGGCGTTTGATGTTAAGACCAATCTCTGAACGAAGACGGCCTTCAACCTTGTATTCAGCATCAATAGCTGTGCGCAACTTATTAAGATCTTCCTGAGAAAGATCATTCATCATTGCATTTGGATCAATCTTTGTAACCTCACAAAGATGTGCTGCTGCAGACCGTCCAATCCCATAAATATAGGTCAATGCGATATTGACATGTTTATTTGGGAGGTCAACTCCTTCAATTCGAGCCATCTGTTACTCCTCAACCCTGTCTCTGCTTGTGCTTTGGATTAGAGCAAATGATACGGACAATACCGTTGCGTTTGATAACCTTACACTTGTCACAAATGGGCTTTACGCTGGTTCGTACTTTCATAAAAGTCCCCCATGGGAAAGTGATTATAAAACCCGAATTATGGCAACTCGCAATGAGCTACAATCCGGGTTTCGTAAATATACCACAAAGTCCCAATCTTATTCTAGTCGTAATTCACGAATTTTTGAGAATTTACAATAAATTTATAAGAATTCTATGCAAATAACTATAAATTTCGTGAACGAAGTTTGCCCTTCTTTACTAATCCATCATGATGATGCATTTTCAAAAGAGCTTCCACCTGACTCATAGTATCCAAATCAACTCCAACAAGAATAAGCAATGAAGTTCCACCCATCAATGTCGAAATTGACTGTGGAAAATGCAAAAAATTCTGAATTAAAGTTGGTAATACAGCAATAACTGCTAGATACAATGATCCTGGTAATACCAGTCTATTTAACACTCTTTGTAAATATGACTCAGTTTCTGTTGTTCTGATTCCAGGAATAGAACCACCGTTCTCACGGATACTTTTTGCTATGTCAGTAGGGTTCAGTGTTACCTGAGTGTAGAAGTAAGCAAAAAATACAATCAACAAAACTAAAATTATATTGTAACACAAACCTGTAGGTGACAAAAGGTTTGACAACTTGGAAATCCAATTAGAAGCCTTAGGGCTTGATGCCAAACTTGATGCAATCTGCAAAGGAAGTGTTAAGAAAGAAGATGCAAAAATAACTGGAATAACTCCAGATGGATTAATTTTAAATGGAATGTAAACGTCATTGACGCCATACATTCTATGTCCCACTACACGCTTTGCATAATGTACTGGAATCTTACGTTCGCCAGACTGTTCATAAACAACCAAAACAACGATAGCTATAAACATTACAACAGCCAAAATAACAAATACAATGTTTATATCTGAATTAGGACTAGAAACTCTGTTTATTAACTCAATTATAGCATGTGGCAATCTAGCTACAATACCAGCAAAGATAATCATAGAAATACCATTACCGATACCTTTAGATGTAATTTGATTACCAAGCCAAACTGTTACCATTGCTCCTGTTGTTACAGTCAAAATAGTAAGCAGTCTAAATGCAAACATATTATCCCTAAGAATAATAGCTCCAGGGATACTTGATGCATAGACTGTTACTGCAAGAGACTGAACAATACAAACAATTATTGTTCCAATGCGTGTCCAAGATGCAACTTTACGCTGCCCACCATCTTCCATAGCAGCTCTCTTCAAGCTTGGGAAAATGATAAGAGCTAATTGCATAATAATCTGTGTTGAAATGTAAGGCATTACACCTAACATAAATACAGAAAAATTAGAAAACGCACCGCCGGCGAAAAAGTCCATATAACTGGCAAACGCATTTTTATTCTGTGCCGCCAAATCCTCAAAGTATTTTAACAATACACCAGCATCAATGCCAGGTATTGTTAAAACACTTCCTAGGCGAAACACGGCAAGTATAACAAAAGTAAAAAGCATGCGATCACGCAATTCTTTTACTTTAAACATATTTACAACAGGATTGTTTGCCATGTTTTAACTCCGTCGCCTACTTTTTCTCTTCTGTTTTTTCAGTATTTTTAACGGTTACTGTTCCGCCAGCCTTTTCAATCTTAGCCTTTGCAGAAGCTGAAACTTTGTCAACAACAACATTCAACTTCTTTGTCAAATCTCCATCTGCCAAAACTTTGATTTCAGCAGTTGCAGACTTCAACAAGCCTTTAGCAAGGAGAGAAGTCTTATCAACTGTTTCTCCATCATTGAACTTAGACTCAAGATCGCGAACGTTTACACAATAAACTTCCTTCTTAAAGAGAGCATTTGAGAAACCGCGATGTGCAATACGACGATACAAAGGCATCTGTCCGCCTTCAAAACCTACATAGGTTTTTCCACCAGAACGAGACTGCTGTCCCTTGTTACCTTTTCCTGCTGTTGTACCACGACCAGAAGAAGATCCACGGCCAACGATACGCTTCTTTTTATTAGCACCTTCTGGTGCATGGAGCAAAAAATCTGCCATTAATTGATCTCCTCACATTTTACCAAGTGGCTAACACTGGCAACCATTCCTAAAATAGAAGGAGTTGCATTGTGCTCAACAGAAGAGTTCATCTTCTTCAATCCTAAACTGCGAATAGTAGCAGCTTTTTCAGGCTTCTGCCCAATAACACTGTGTACTAAAGTAACACGAATCTTCTTTGTTGTCTCTGCCATAATTAACCCCAAAGATCCTTAAGAGATTTTCCTCTGTTCTGTGCAACACACTTTGCATCCATCAACTTAGATATAGCATCAAATGTAGCATGTACAACGTTTACAGAAGAATTAGAGCCCAATGACTTAGAAACAACATCAGTAATTCCAGCTGCATCCATAACTGCACGAACTGCACCACCTGCAATGATTCCTGTACCAGGACAAGCTGGACGAATCAATACAGATGAACTCTTGTAATTACCGAGCATTTCATGTGGAAGTGTACCATTCTTCATAGGGAAAGTAATAAGATTACGCTTTGCACGATCTATACTCTTTCTAATTGCTTCAGATACATCATTAGCCTTTCCAAATCCGTATCCAACGCGTCCCTTCTGGTCGCCTACAACTGTCAAAGCTGAGAAAGCCATTCTGCGTCCACCTTTTACAGTTTTTGCAGTACGGTTCAACTTAACCAATTTTTCAACGAACTCTTTAGGCTCTTTTTCAAAATTTTTCTGGTGATCCATACTAGCTCCTAGAATTTAATACCGGCATTGCGAGTAGCGTCAGCAAGAGCCTTTACAACGCCATGATACAGATAACCATTACGGTCAAACACTACTGTTGTAATGTTCTTTTCTGCAAGACGCTTTCCAAAAGCCTCACCAAGCTTTGTAGCACCGTCAATATTTGACTTCAATGCTGCAAAATCTTTTTCAAGAGTAGAAATGGAAGCAAGGGTCTTTCCCTCATCATCATTGATTACCTGAACATACAGATTAGTATTACTGCGAGTAACAGTCATACGAGGACGTTCTGCAGTTCCGTAAATGCTCTTACGGATATGTACCTTTCTGTGGAGGCGCTTTCTATCTTTATCATTCAGTTTCTTGAACATATCGCTTCACCTTATTTTACGCCAGTCTTACCGACTTTGCGTCTGATAACCTCAGTCTCGTAACGAATACCCTTGCCCTTATAAGGTTCAGGCTTACGGAGTTTACGAATCTGAGCGCAGAATTCACCAACAAGCTGCTTGCTGATACCAGAAACTGTAACTTTGCCCTGAGCATCAGCTGTAACAGTTAAGCCATCAGGAATAACTGCTACAAAGTCAGATGAATAACCAAGGTTCATAACGAGCATTTTGTTCTGAACTTCTGCACGGAAACCAACACCAGTGATAATCAAAGACTTTGTATATCCTGTTGAAACACCAACAACCATGTTATGAATAAGGTTGCGATAGAGACCATGAGCTGCACTAGCAGCCTTACTCTCATTAGCAGGTTTAACTAATACTTCGTTATCTTTAACTTCAACTGTAACATTGCTGTTATAGTCCTGCTTCAATTCTCCCTTAGGTCCCTTTACAGTAACCAATGAAGGAGCGATTGTAACAGTTACGCCCGCTGGAATAGCAACGGGAAGCTTTCCAATCTTAGACATGCTTTCCTCCTATTACCAGACTTTACAAATCAATTCGCCGCCAACCATCTTTTCAGAAGCTTTCTTTCCAGTTGTAACACCAGTAGAAGTTGAAACGATGACTGTTCCGTATCCGTTATAAACACGTGGCATATCTTTGTAACCAGAGTAGACACGACGACCAGGTGTAGAGATCTTCTGAAGATCATGAATAACTGGTTCGTTCTTCTCATCATATTTCATAAAGATGCGGATAATGCTGTGTCCGTCATCATTCTGAACTTTTTTAAAGTTCTTTATATAACCTTCAGTCTTAAGAATCTTCACGATTTCAAGCTTAAGCTTGGAAGTAGGTACATCTACTTTCTCGTGGCGGGCTGCTGCCGCATTCCGGACTTTAGTAAGCATATCTGCTATTGGGTCTGAAGCTGCCATTTTATATCTCCTACCACTACCAAGATGATTTTGTTACGCCTGGTAACAGGCCTTCGCTTGCTAACTTACGGAAGCAAATACGACAAATCTTAAACTTGCGTAAGTATCCGTGAGGACGACCGCAAATATGACATCTGTTATACTGGCGAGTACTATACTTAGGAGTACGGTTCGCCTTAATAATCATTGATTTCTTAGCCATGAACTTCCCTCTTACTTCCTGAATGGCATTCCAAACTTGGTAAGCAATGTACGAGCTTCAGCATCAGTACGTGCACTAGTTACAATAGAAATATTCATACCAGCAATCTTTGTAATCTTATCGAAATCGATTTCTGGGAAGATAATCTGTTCTGTAATACCAAGAGAGAAGTTTCCATGACCATCAAAGCCAGTAGCTTTGATACCACGGAAATCCTTAACACGTGGCAAAGCAACATTGATAAGACGATCCAAGAATTCATACATAATTGTACCGCGCAATGTTACCATAACACCAACTTCATTTCCTTCACGGAGTTTGAAGTTAGCGATACTCTTCTTTGCTCTTGTCTTAACCGCTTTCTGACCTGTAATTGCTGTAAGATCAGTAACTGCAGCATCAAGAAGTTTCTTGTTGGTAAGAGCTTCGCCAACACCCATGCTTACTACTACCTTTTTGATAGCAGGAATCTGCATTGTGGATGTATATCCGAGTTCCTTAAAGAGCTCAGGAGCGATAGTTTCCTTATAGACTTTCTTAAGCCGAGGTATGTAATTTTCCATTACAGTGCTTCTCCACATTTGCGGCAGACGCGAACTTTCTTGTCTCCGTCAATTTTGTAGCCAATTCTTGTAGCACCGCATTTTTTACATACGATTGCTACATTTGAAATGTTAAGTGGTGCCTCTATTTCAGCGATACCACCCTGATCCTGCTGGCTACGTCTCTTCATTGCCTTATGAACAATATTAATTCCAGAAACGATTACACGGCCCTTTTCACGGTCAATCTTTACAACTGATCCGCGCTTGCCCTTGTCTTTTCCAGCAATAACTTCAACCTGGTCGTCCTTACGGATCTTGAACTTTGTTGCCATATCAAAATCTCCTTACAGAACTTCCGGTGCCAATGATACGATTTTCATAAAATCCATATCACGAAGTTCACGTGCTACTGGTCCGAAAATACGCTTTCCCTTTGGATTCTTATTTTCATCAACGATAACACAAGCATTATCATCAAAACGAATATAAGTTCCATCTGGGCGGCGGTACTCTTTTGCTACACGCACAATTACAGCCTTTTCGACAGCACCCTTCTTAATAGTAGATGTTGGGATTGCATCCTTAACAGCTACAACAACTATGTCACCAATTCCAGCATAGCGACGATGTGAACCGCCAAGTACTTTAATACACTGAACGATTTTTGCGCCAGAGTTATCAGCGACAGTCATAGTAGATTGCATCTGAAGCATAATTCTTTACTCCTGTGGCTTATCTAGCCCGTTCAATGATTTCAGCCAAGCGCCAGCACTTTTCTTTGCTTATTGGGGCGCACTCAATTATACGAACTGTATCACCAATGTGAGCATCATTCTTTTCATCATGTGCCTTGTACTTCTTGGTCCAAGTTACGTATTTTTTATAAAGACGGTCCATCTTCTTTGTGTTGATAGAAACAACGATAGTCTTATCCATCTTATCGCTAGTTACAATACCAACAAAAGAACGTTTGATACCCTTCTCAGTCTTAGCAACCTGTTCTTCCACGGGTCAGCTCCTACTTATTCTCACCGGCAATTTCTTTTGCACGGATAAACGTATTCAAGCGAGCAATATCACGACGCATTGTACGTTTCTGCATTTGGTTATCTACATGGCCAACTACTTTCTGAAAGCGGAAGTCCATATATTTTCTTACAAGCTCATTCTTCTGTGTTACCAATTCGGAATAAGACAAATCTTTATAATTCTTTTTCTTAGAATCAGCCATCTCGTTCCTCCTTAGTACTGTGTTGGCTTATAAGCTACTTTTGTTTTTACTGGGAGCTTGCTACTTGCCAATGCCATTGCACGGTCAGCTGTAGCCTTATCAACGCCACCAACTTCAAACAAAATCATACCAGGCTTGATAACAGCTGCCCAAAATTCAGGAGAGCCTTTACCTTTACCCATACGTGTTTCTGCAGGTTTCTTTGTTATAGGCTTATCTGGGAATACACGAATCCACATCTTGCCTTTTTTTGGAGAAATACAACGGTTAATAGCAATACGAGCTGCTTCAATAACACGTGCATTCAACCATGTAGGTTCCATTGCAACTAATGCTGTGTCTCCAAAGTCAATATTATTGTCGCGAGTAGCGAAACCTCTTTCTCTACCACGCTGCACCTTACGGTGAATTACTCTTTTAGGACTAAGAGGCATTTACTAACTCCTTGAAGCTTTTGCATTGCGGTTAGCATCAGAACGTCCATGGCGAGGCTTGCTAACAAGTTCTCCTGCATCTTCATTCTGCTGATTACCATAATTCATGCCATTATAAACCCAAACTTTGATACCAATAATACCATAGCTTGTATGTGCTTCAACAAAACCGTAGTCAATATCAGCACGAAGTGTATGTAAAGGAACACGTCCTTCCTTGTGCTCTTCTGTACGCTTCATTTCTGCACCGCCAAGACGACCAGAGAGACGGATTTTTATACCCTGAGCTCCACCCTTCATAGCGTTTGCTGTAGCCTGTTTCAAAGCCTTGCGATATGAACCACGACCAGTAAGCTGGCGAGAAATATTCTGAGCAATCAAAGAAGCATTAACGTCTGCACGCTTTACTTCCTTAATCTTAATCTGAATCTTCTTTGTCAACTTCTGCTGGATTTCTGTGCTTACCTTTTCAATAGTAGCACCTTTCTGTCCAATAATTACACCCGGACGAGCAGTGTGAATTACAATTGTAACACGCTGTGGATGACGGGTGATTTCAATCTCAGCTATATCTGCATTCTGGCATTCAGGAAGACTGTTTACCAGTTTGCGAATCTTGATATCTTCAAGAACGAGGTCTGCATATTCACGTGGATCTGCATACCAGCGAGACTGCCATGTCTTGTTAATGCCGAGGCGAAGACCAATCGGATTTACTTTCTGACCCACTTTACTTACCTGCCTTTTCGCCAACGATTACAGTGATATGGCACATGCGACGCAACAACTGATCTGCACGACCACGAGCGCGGAACCATACTCTCTTTAGTCTAGGACCTTCGTCAATGCGAATTTCCTTAACATAAAGCATATCTTCATCAAGTTTCTTGTTTGCATAAAGTGCATTACTCATAGCAGACTTTACAGTACCACTAATTAACTTAGCACCCTTCTGTGGCATATTGGCAAGAATAGCCATAGCTTCTGTGCAAGATTTTCTTGCAACCAATTTTGCTACAGGACGAACCTTTGTAGGTGAAGCAATCAAGAATTTAGTTGTGGCTATATAGCCTTTATTTTCAGCCATTGTATCCACCTATTATTTTGATTTAGCAGTTTTATCAGAACCGCCATGTCCATGGTATGTACGTGTAGGTGCGAACTCTCCAAGCTTGTGGCCTACGAGGTTCTCTGTAACATATACAGGAATCCATGACTTGCCGTTGTATACAGAAATGGTATTTCCTACCATTTCAGGAATAATGGTTGAGCAGCGAGAATATGTTTTAATCATCTTTCTGTCTGCTTCCTTGTTCATTTCAATAACCTTTTTATAAAGGCTCTTTTCTACGAAAGGACCTTTTTTAACAGATCTTGACACGGTTAACTCCTATGCAACTACTTCTTGCGACGAGAAACAATAAATCTGTTTGATGTCTTTCTCTTGTTGCGTGTTTTGTAACCTTTGCAAGGCTGTCCCCATGGAGTAACAGGGTTACGTCCTTTACCAGCACCTTCACCACCACCAAGAGGATGATCAACAGGGTTCATAGCCATACCACGAACGGTAGGTCTGATACCAAGCCATCTCTTGCGGCCAGCTTTTCCAAGAGAGGTGTTCATGAGTTCTTCATTTCCTACGGTACCAATTGTAGCGTAGCACTTTGCATTTACGCGGCGCAATTCACTAGATGGAAGGCGGATTGTAACATACTCACCCTCTTTAGCTGCAACTAAAGCACCTGCACCTGCAGAGCGAACAAGCTGTCCACCACGACCAAGTGTAAGTTCAATATTGTGAATTGTAAAACCAACTGGAATAGCTGAAAGTGGAAGTGCATTTCCTACTGTAGGAGTAGCATTCTCACCAGACATAATCTTCTGTCCAACAGTTAATCCCTTTGGAGCGATGATATAACGCTTTTCACCATCTGCATAAAATACCAATGCGATATTAGCACTGCGGTTTGGATCATATTCAATTGTCTTGACAGTTCCAGGAATTCCGTGCTTATCGCGTTTAAAATCTATATTACGATACTTTCTCTTGTGTCCGCCACCCTGATGACGTACAGAAATACGTCCACCAGCACCACGTCCACCATGAGACTTCAATCCTTCAGTAAGCCCTTTCTCAGGTCTATCTGTAGTTAAATCGTCTCTCACCAAATCGATACGGGTACGAGTACCTGCTGAATATGGTTTATAAACTTTAAGAGCCATCTGGTTCCCCTTAACTTATGAAGGCTTAAAGGCCTTCAAAAACCTTTATTGTTTCACCAGGAGCGAGGCGAACTATTGCCTTTTTCCAGCTGGCAGTTCTGCCGGGACGAGTACGTACCCGCTTGATCTTGCCAAAAACATTCACAGTAGTACAGCTAACAACTTTTACGTTGAACAACTTAGCTACAGCTTCCTTAATCTGCGTCTTATTTGCAGCAGGAGATACCTTGAATGTATATTTTCCTTCATCGCGAAGGTTTGTTGCCTTTTCTGACAAAACTGGCTCAATAAGAATATCTGCGTAATTCATTATTCAGCCTCCTTTGCGTCTACATCATTTTTGTAGAAATCTGAAAGACTCTTTACTGCACTTTCAAGAACGATAACCTTTCTTCCATAGAAGAGGTCATGTGCACGAAGACGGTTAAAAGAAAGGAAGTGAACATTATGAAGGTTGCGACCTGCTCTCTTTATCTTCTCATCATCATCTTTCAAAATTACTACTGTACGGATATCTTTTGCGAAATTGTCAAGAATCTTTAACAAATCTTTTGTCTTTCCGCTTTCAACAGAAAAATCCTCGACAACTGTAAGGCGATCAGCCTGAGCCTGAAGACTAAGAATAGACTTCATAGCTAAACGCTTTGCCTTTTTAGGAATTGAGTAACCGAAATCGCGTGGCTTTGGTCCAAATATTGTACCACCGCCTACTGTAATTGGTGATTTCTTATCACCGCGACGTGCATTACCAGTTCCCTTCTGTTTATATGGCTTATTATTGCTGCCATGTACTTCAGCACGACCCTTTGTACAAGCTGTGCCAGTACGATTATTTGCTAATTCATTTGTGATGGCATAGTAAATAACATCTTCATTGACCGGAAGGCCAAACACGTTATCATCAAGAGTAACGGTCCTGAGTTCTTTACCATCGACTGAATAGACTTTCTTTTCCATCTTATTCCTCGTCGTTATTTCTTAACCGCGGTCTTAACAATCAGCGTGCAGTCTTTACTTCCCGGTACAGAACCGCGAACCATGATAACTTTCAATTCTGGGTCAACTTTCACGATCTTCAAATTCTGAACAGTTACGCGAACAAATCCCATGTGTCCTGGCAACTTAGTATTCTTAAAGTTGTGTCCTGGAGTAGTACACTCGCCAGTTCCACCTGGTTCACGATGAAATTTAGAACCGTGGGTTGCACGTCCACCGTGGAAGCCCCATCTCTTCATAACGCCCTGAAAGCCCTTTCCTTTAGAAGTAGCTGTAACATCCAAATAACGTGCATCATTGAACAATTCAAGTCCAATCTGTGCACCAACTGTTACATCTCCATCAAAATCGCGGAACTCTTTAAGATGGCGTTTTGGTGTAATGTTTTCAGGAAACTGTCCGGCATATGGCTTTGTTACTTTCTTAGCCTTGAGATCTTCAACGCCAAGAACAACAGCATCATAACCGCAGTCCTCTTTTGTTTTTGTGGCAATAACAGTATTAGGTTCAACGCGGATCACGGTTACTGGTGTCAGATTACCGCTTTCGTCAAATACCTGTGTCATACCAACTTTCTTTGCAATCAGACCTTTCATCTGAATAACTCCTATAGGCCGCCATCCCCGATCCTGGGGACCGTACCATGGCAATAAGATTATTTATTAAATAACTCTTACTGCTTAATTTCTACATCAACTCCTGCTGGAAGTTCAAGTTTCATCAAAGAATCCATAACATCAGCAGTTGGTTCAAGAATGTCAATAAGGCGCTTATGTGTGCGCATTTCAAACTGTTCACGAGACTTCTTGTTTACAAAAGGTGAACGAAGAACTGTGATCTTATTGATTCTTGTTGGAAGTGGAATAGGTCCACTTACTTTTGCTCCAGCTTTCTGTACAGTCTGTACGATGGCTTTTGCACTCTGATCGATCAACTCTACGTCAAATGCGCGAAGTCTGACACGAATCTTCTCGTTAGCCATTATTCCTCCAATGGATAGGACAGCCAGAAAAGTCAAAACTTATCGGTCCTATCCTATCCACAACTAAACTACTCTATAACCTTTACTACCTGTCCAGAAGCGATTGTGTGACCGCCTTCACGGATAGCAAGCTTAAGACCTTCATCCATAGCGATTGGATGAATCAACTCACCGATAATCTTAACGTTATCACCTGGCTTAACCATATCAATTCCTGGTTCGAGCTCAACTGTACCTGTGATATCAGTTGTGCGGAAGTAGAACTGTGGTCTGTATCCTGTAAAGAATGGACTGTGGCGTCCACCTTCTTCCTTAGAAAGAACGTAGATCTGAGCCTCAAACTTTGTGTGTGGGTGAATTGATCCAGGAGCAGCGAGAACCTGTCCACGGATAACATCCTTCTTTTCAACACCACGAAGAAGGATACCAACGTTATCACCAGCAATACCCTGATCCAAAGTCTTCTGGAACATTTCGATACCAGTTACAGTTGAAGACTGTGTTGGACGAATACCAACAATTTCTACTGGATCGTTCATGTTAATTACACCACGTTCAACACGTCCTGTAACAACAGTACCACGTCCTGAAATTGTGAAGATGTCTTCGATTGGCATCAAGAATGGCTTTTCATCATCACGAACTGGATCATCAAACCATGTATCCATAGCTTCAAGAAGTTCATCAATACACTTTGTATCATCAGGTGTAGCACCATCAGCCAAAGCCTTGAATGCAGAACCCTGAATAATAGGTGTATCTTCAGAGAATCCGTATTCCTTTATTGTATCTTTTACTTCTTCAACAACCAATTCTACGAGGTCAGGATCGTCAACCAAGTCAATCTTGTTCAAGAATACGATAATCTTTGGAACACCAACCTGACGAGCAAGCAACAAGTGCTCACGTGTCTGAGGCATAACTGAGTCTGGAGCAGAAACTACGAGAACAGCTCCATCCATCTGTGCAGCACCAGTAATCATGTTCTTGATGTAGTCAGCATGTCCTGGGCAGTCGATGTGTGCATAGTGACGCTTATCAGACTGATACTCAAGGTGACGAGTATTAATTGTAATACCACGTTCCTTTTCCTCTGGAGCATTGTCGATTTCATCATACTTGAGAGCGTGATCACCGAACTTCTTTGCACAGTACTGAGTGATTGCAGCAGACAATGTTGTCTTACCATGGTCAACGTGACCGATAGTTCCAACGTTCATGTGAGGCTTAGTTCTGACGAACTTTTCCTTTGCCATGTTATTCTCCTTGCCTGTAGAAAACAAAACATCTCTACAGCATATTAAATATATATATGTGTTGCACTTTAAACCAGAACGAGGAAAAATTCAACAGAATCAGTCTCATTCGCAGACACACTATAATTTGCAAAAATGAATATGAAGATACGGAACTAAAATTTCTTGTAAAAAAAATTAATACTAAAAATCCATGACATCTCATCATATTCGAAATGCCGCGGTCCGTACCACCGAACGCTATCTAATAGCCGGTATGGCAACCAGGAACCATATCACTCGCGGGTGCAAGCAACATCAGGAAAACCCTTGATGCCATATCTACAAGAGCTAAATCAACGATTTAACTCAGCCATCAAAGGGGTGCAAGTATCTGAAGATATCACAGACATCAACTTTACGATAAATGCCGGACAAATACCCATGTCCGCCTGAAACAATTTCTCAAAGAACCCCATTGTATACAGAATAATCTCTACACAAAGCGTGTTCCTAATTTATACATTATTTGATAATTAATTGCAAGTAGTTTATAAAAAAACATGCTAAAAAATATATATTTTTTTCAACATTCTCTATGAAATAAAAAGGGATAAAAACTTTATGAAATAAATTATAAAAAAAAGCCACCGGCATGAACACCAGTGGCTTTGTAAGCAGAAAAGACTACCAGCGATAATGAGCAAAAGCCTTGTTTGCTTCTGCCATCTTATGTGTATCTTCCTTCTTCTTATATGCAGAACCTGTATTATTGAATGCATCAAGTAATTCAGATGCTAAAGTATCTGCCATACCATGTCCTGAGCGATGACGAGCTGCATCAATGATCCATCTCATAGCCAAAGCTTCACGACGAGTATCGCGAATTTCAATAGGTACCTGATATGTAGCTCCACCAACACGGCGAGACTTAACTTCTACTACAGGCTTTACATTATCCAATGCCTTAAGGAATACTTCAAGAGGATCCTTTTCAGTCTTTGCCTTAAGTTTATCCATTGCATCGTAGATAACTTTTACACAAGTTGCTTTCTTTCCATCAAGCATCATGCGTTTTACAAACTTTGTTACAACTACGCTATTGTATTTTCCATCCGGCACAATCGGACGGTCAACTGACTTCTTATGTCTGCCCATTCTCTACCCCCTATTATGCCTTAGGCTTCTTGGTACCATACTTAGAGCGTCCACGCTTGCGGCTTTCAACACCAAGAGTATCTTTTGTACCACGAATAATATGATAACGTACACCAGGGAGGTCCTTTACACGACCACCACGAATAAGTACTACAGAGTGTTCCTGCAAGTTATGTCCTTCTCCAGGAATATATGCAGTAACTTCAATACCATTACTCAAGCGAACACGAGCTACCTTACGGAGAGCTGAATTAGGTTTCTTTGGTGTAACAGTCATAACACGTGTGCAAACACCGCGTTTCTGCGGACAAGACTGAAGCGCGGGAGCTTTAGTTGTATTGGCAGCAGATTTGCGACCTTTACGAATTAACTGGTTAATTGTAGGCATCGGCCTATTCTCCTATATAATACCGAGCAGCACCTCGGTTAAATTTTGCTCATTAAGACCTGCACATAGGCAGGTCTTAAAACTATAACGAATTCAGTATGTCTCGGTCAAGAGAATTTCAGAATTTATTATAACTCAAAACTAATCGAACTACTCTTCATCAGAGTCAATATTTACACCATCATCAGAATTCTGAGCAGAGAGTAATTTTTCTTCACGTCTCTTCTCTAAGACCTCAATCATTTTTGCATCAAGGTCATTTGAAGTCTCATCAGACAATTTAATATTGCGATAATTACGAATACCTGTACCAGCTGGAATCATATGTCCAATGACAACATTTTCCTTCAAACCACGCAAATGGTCTGTAGCACCAGCAATAGCAGCATTTGTAAGAACACGAGTTGTTTCCTGGAATGAAGCAGCTGAAATGAATGAATCAGTATTCAATGCAGCTTTAGTAATACCCTGGAACATAGGGCGGGCAATAGCAGGTTGTCCACCTTCTTCCATAACACGACGGTTTTCATCATGGAAAGTAAACTTATCAACAGCTTCGTCAACGATAAATTTCGTATCACCTACAGACATGATTTTTACCTTACGAAGCATCTGTCTAATGATAATACCAATATGCTTATCATTAATCTGTACACCCTGTGCACGATAAACAGACTGAATTTCGTCCATCAAGAATTCCTGAAGTGCGTTCTCACCCTTTATTGCAAGAATATCGTGTGCGTCAATAGCACCATCAGAAAGCTTTTCACCAGCCTCTACATGGTCACCATCACGAACTAGTAAACGCTTATTCATAGGTATTGGATGTTCGAATGTTTTACCATATTCATCTTCAACCTCAATAACACGCTTACCTTTTATGATACCCTTAAATTTAACAGAACCTGTAATCTGAGCAAGAATTGCTGGATCTGTAGGACGGCGAGCTTCAAACAATTCAGATACACGAGGCAAACCACCTGTAATATCGTTTGTTTTTGCAGCAGCCTTTGCCATTGTTGCCAAAGTATATCCTGCAGAAATCTTCTGACCGTCATCAACACGAAGCGAAGCACCACCTGTAAGGTAATAGCTTCCTAATTCGTTTCCAGCTTCATCTGTAATATAAAGGCGAGGCTGTCTTACATCAAGATGGAGGTCACTGATACGGCGTTCACGAGCACCAGTATTTTCATCTAATGTTTCTTCAAGAGTAACTTCTGGAATAATATCATCCCAGTGAACATAACCGTCCTGTTCTGCAATGATAGGTTCGTTATATGGTTCAAATTTTCCAACTGGGACATTAGCTTCGCATACATCTCCTGGCTTTACAAAAATTGTAGAACCATTAGCAATTTCAATAACCTGGTCAGAACTTGTAACAAATAACTTTTTATCCCTAATTAATACACGACCTTTTTCTGCAGACTTAACATCACTACCATCATGCTTGAAAAGAACAGTATCATTAAGAATACGAGCTCCGTCTGCAACAACAATTTCATCTTTATCAGTAATATCATACTGATTAAAAATCTTTGTTACAGTCATCTTACCCTTACGAGTAAAGAGCCATACTTCTTTTCTCTCAATCTTCTTGCCGCCTTCAATTTCATCAACATCATCAATTGTAACATGCTGTTTTGAAATATCTTCGATAAGAACAGGGTAATTCATAACAATATGGTTATCCTGTGTAACCTTAGAAGCAGTACCTCCGACGTGGAATGTACGCATAGTAAGCTGAGTACCTGGCTGACCAATTGACTGAGCTGCGATTGTACCAACAGCTTCACCAATTTCAACTATCTTATCACGGGCAAGATTCTTACCATAACACTTAACACAAACACCATGCTGACTTTCACAAGTAAGAACTGTACGAAGTTTTACTTTTTCAACACCAGCAGCATCAATCTTCTGTGCAAGTTTTTCATCAATATACTGATTAACATCACAAAGAACTTCACCTGAAACAGGATCAAGAACACGTTCTATTGAGAAATGACCAGCAATACGAGATGCCAAAGATTCAACAATATTCTCACCATCTTTTATTGCTGTATAATCAATACCGTTTATTGTTCCACAATCTTCTTCATTGATTACAACATCTTGAGAAACATCAACAAGACGACGTGTCATGTAACCAGCATCAGCTGTTTTCAAAGCAGTATCAGTCAAACCTTTACGAGCACCGTTTGTAGAAATAAAGTACTCAATAACAGAAAGACCTTCTTTAAAGTTTGAACGAATAGGAAGTTCAATGATTTCACCATTAGGCTTAGCCATCAAACCACGCATAGCACCAAGCTGAGAAATCTGCTTCTTAGAACCACGGGCACCAGACTTAGCCATCATATAGATTGTATTAAATCCATCACGGTCAGCAGCCATGTGATCCATCATTATATTTGTAAGCTTTTCATTAGTACGCTGCCAAATATCTGTTACTCTGTTATAACGTTCTTCAGCAGTAATAGCACCCTTTGAGAAGTCACTTACGATATGCTCAACTTCCTTGTTAGATTCCTCAACCATTTTTGCCTTTTCTTCAGGGATAAGGATATCGTCCATAGAAAGTGTTGCACCATAATATGTAGCATTCTTATAGCCAACATCTTTGATAGCATCAAGCATTCTGATTGTAAGCCATGCACCCTGTCTGTGGTATACAGTTTCAATCATCTTCTTGAGGTCTTTATCAATCATCTGCTTATTGACATAACCAACTTCATCTGGCATTGCTTCATTGAACTTCAAACGACCAGCTGTTGTTTCAATAACATCTCCAGCCTTAAATACAGGCTCGCCATTTTCATCTAAGTCAAAAGCATCTTTTGGAGCAGGAACCTTTATCAAAGACTGCCATTCTATAAAATGTCTGTCTGCAATTTTGCTTCCTTCTTCAGTACCTACAAAGTCATCTGCATAATCAGTATCATTTCCACCAACAGTTTCTACACGGTCAGCAGCCATATAAGCTTCATTTGCAGAAGAGAATCTCTTTCCTGTTCCCTTTCCTGTAGGTTTTACAGAAGTCATATAATAGATACCAAGAACCATATCCTGAGAAGGGCTTACGATTGTACCACCGTTTGCAGGGTCAAGAAGGTTTCTGGCAGAAAGCATCAATGTCCAACATTCCATCTGAGCAGCCTGTGTCAAAGGAACATGGATAGCCATCTGGTCTCCATCAAAGTCAGCGTTAAAAGCCTTACATGCAAGAGGGTGAAGTTTAAGAGCTTTACCCTGTACAAGAACAGGTTCAAAAGCCTGAATACCCAAACGGTGCAATGTAGGAGCACGGTTAAGCATAACAGGATGTTCACGTACAACTTCATCAAGAATAGCATAAACTTCAGGAGCTTCCTCTTCAACTAAAGTCTTAGCCTTCTTAATGTTAAAGACAACGTCTTTATCAACAAGTTTCTTCATTATAAATGGTTTGAACAATTCCAAAGCCATTTTTGTAGGAAGACCACACTGCCAAAGCTTTAATTCAGGGCCAACAACAATAACAGAACGTCCAGAATAGTCAACACGCTTACCAAGCAAATTCTGACGGAAACGTCCCTGCTTACCTTTAAGCATATCGCTAATAGATTTCAAAGGACGATTAGAAGCACCCTTTACAACTCTTTTTCTTCTGCTGTTATCAAACAATGCATCTACAGCTTCCTGCAGCATGCGTTTTTCATTACGAATGATAATTTCAGGAGCAGAAAGTAACTGCAATCTCTTAAGACGATTATTGCGATTAATAACACGACGATAAAGGTCATTCAAATCAGATGTTGCAAAGCGACCACCATCAAGCTGAACCATAGGACGCAAATCAGGAGGCATAACAGGGATAACATCAAGAATCATCCAGCTAGCTTTATTTCCTGAAGCACGGAATTTTTCAACAATATCAAGACGGCTAAGAAGATGTTTATCAGCTTTTACACCCTTTTCAATCATCTTTGCACGGAGCTCTGCAGCTAAAGCATCAAGGTCAAGTCTATCAAGTAAAGTCTTAATAGCATCTGCACCCATACCAGCAGTAAAAGCTCCACCGTAACGTTCTTCAGCCTGTGCATACTCATCTTCTGTAAGAAGCTGCATAGGCTTCAAATCTGTATCACCTGCATCAATAACAATGTACTTCTCATAGTAAAGAACTGAACGAAGTGCATTTACCTGCAAGTCAAGAAGTTTTCCCATACGGCTAGGAACAGAACGATAATACCAAATATGGCTTACTGGAGCTGCAAGTTCAATATGACCTGTGCGTTCACGGCGAACCTTGAATGAAGTAACTTCAACACCACAACGGTCACAAACAACACCCTTATAACGGATACTTTTGAACTTACCACAGTAACATTCCCATTCCTTTGTGGTACCGAAAATCTTTTCACAGAAAAGACCGTCTTTCTCAGGACGCAATGTACGATAGTTTATAGTTTCAGGCTTCTTTACTTCGCCATAAGACCATGCACGAATAGTCTCTGGAGAAGCCAACTTAATCTTCAGACTTGCAAAATCCTGTATATCACGCATTAGTATTCTCCTTCTCTTTATCAAAGCCTGCTGAAGCTTTGTCAATCAAGTCCTGATCGCGTTCTGTAAGAGCAATCTGTTTATCATTTTCGTCCCAGATTGTAAAATCAAGACCAAGAGCACGAAGTTCCTGTACCATAACATTAAATGATTCAGGAACACCAATAGGAGTAGATGGGTCACCTTTTACAATTGACTCATAAACTTTTGAACGTCCGTTCATATCATCAGACTTAATGGTCATCATTTCCTGCAATGTATTTGCAGCACCATAAGCTTCCAATGCCCAAACTTCCATTTCTCCCAAACGCTGACCACCAAACTGAGCTTTACCACCCAAAGGCTGTTGTGTAACAAGAGAATATGGACCTGTAGAACGAGCGTGCATTTTATCATCTACCAAGTGATGTAATTTCAAGAAGTAAATAACACCAACAAAGATAGGATTAACAAATGGTTCACCTGTGCGACCATCACGAACAATCTGTTTACAGTCAGGACTTAAGCCAGCTTCTTTAAGCTTCTCAGCTATCATTTCCTGGCTAGGAGTCTGGAATGCAGGGCTTTCATAGTATTGATTCAAATATTTACCGGCAATACCAAGCTCAGATTCCATAATCTGACCAATATTCATACGAGAAGGAACACCAAGAGGATTCAAACAAACATCAAGAGGTGTACCATCTTCCAAATATGGCATATCTTCAACTGGGAGAATACGAGCAACAACACCCTTATTTCCGTGACGACCAGCCATTTTGTCACCTTCACGAAGCTTTCTCTTATTAGCAATAAGAACCTTAATCTGTTCTTCTACTCCAGGAGGAAGTTCGTCACCCTGCTTACGGCTCAAACGTTCAATACTAAGAACAACACCTTCAATTCCATGAGGAACACGTAAAGAAGAATCACGAACTTCTTTAGCCTTCTCACCGAAAATAGAATTCAAAAGTTTAAATTCTGGAGTTGTTTCTGTCTCACTCTTTGGAGTAACTTTACCAACAAGAATATCGCCGCTCTTAACCTTTGCACCTACGCGAATGATACCTTCAGCATCAAGATTGCTCAAAGCCTGAGCTTTTGTGCTAGGTACATCACGAGTAAGTTTTTCAGGACCAAGTTTTGTTTCACGAATATCAGTAGAGAATTCCTTAATATGGATAGATGTATACATATCTTCCTTAACAACTCTCTGACTGATAAGAACAGCGTCCTCATAGTTGTATCCATTCCAAGGAACGAATCCTACCAAAAGGTTACGTCCTAAAGAAAGTTCACCATTGAATGTTGCAGAACCATCAGCAATAACAGCACCCTTCTTTACTTTCTCACCAACTTCAACTGTAGGTCTCTGATGGTTACAGGTATCATTATTTGTACGCTGATACTTCAACAAAGGATATTCATCAAGCTTACCTTCAACACCATCTGGCTTAATTTTAATAAGGTCACTTGTTACCCATACAACTTCACCATCACGACGAGCCTTTACCAATACACCTGAATCATAAGCAGCCTTTGCTTCCATACCAGTACCAACATAAGGAGGCTCTGGGAATAACAAAGGAACACCCTGACGTTGCATGTTACAACCCATCAATGCACGGTTAGCATCATCATGTTCAAGGAATGGAACCAAAGAAGCTGATACAGAAATTACCTGACGAGGTGAAACGTCCATATACTGAATTTCTTCAGGCTTTCTAGATGTATAATCACCCTGATGACGGCTTGAAACAAGAGCTGTTTTGAACGAACCATCAGGATTCATATCTTCAGAAACCTGACCAATATAGTATTTATCTTCGTCCATTGCAGAAAGGTACTCAATTTCATTTGTAGCCTTTCCGTTTACAACCTTACGATATGGCTCTTCAAGGAATCCGTATTCATTAATACGAGTATAAATAGCCAAAGAAACAATCAAACCAATATTTGGACCTTCAGGAGTTTCGATAGGACACATACGTCCATAGTGTGTATAGTGAACATCACGAACTTCAAATCCGGCACGGTCACGATTCAAACCACCAACACCCAAAGCACTTAAACGTCTCTTATGAGTAAGTTCTGCAAGAGGATTTATCTGGTCCATAAACTGAGACAGCTGAGAAGAACCAAAGAATTCCTTAATAACAGCAACAATAGGCTTGATAGAAATAAGGTCCTGAGGCTTCATTGTCTCAGTATCTTTAAGACTCATACGCTCTTTTGCAATGCGTTCCATACGAGCAAATGCAGTCTTGAGCTGATTTGTCATAAGTTCGCCTACACAACGAACACGACGATTTCCAAGGTGGTCAATATCATCAAACTTTTCATCACCATAATACACTTTTATCAAGTGCTTCATTGTTTGAATAATATCTTCCTTTATAAGTGTATGGTCTTCTACATTTTCCTTGTAGTCAAACTTCTTGTTCAACTTATAGCGACCAACTCTACCAAGGTCATAACGGCGTAAGCTAAAGAACATTGAAGTCAAATCTTTTTCAGCTGACTCAAATGTTATAGGTTCACCAGGCATAAGTACAGAATAAACAACTGCAAGAGCGTCTTCCTTTGTAGGTTCATCAGATTCAGAACCTTCTTTTGTATAACGGATTTCTTCACGCTCAAAACAGTTTATAATCATGTCACGATTAAGACCTGTATCTGTATCAAAATCGATAACATCAATTTCTGTGATTTTATTTGCAATGAGGTCATCTACATCATGAGGATGGAGTCTGCTTCCAGCCTTAAAAAGCTTTCTGTCATCTCCATTTTCATCTTTTACATAAACTGCAGTTGCAAGAACATTATCAACAAGTGATTCACGGACTTCTAGGCTATCTTTTACTTCTACTTTCTTTACATCATAGAAGCAGCGAATAATTTCTTCACGAGAATTATAACCTAAAGCACGAAGGAAAATTGTACCGAGAATTTTCTTCTTACGGTCAATCTTTGCATAAATTAAATCTTTCTTCTGGTCAATTTCAAATTCAAGCCATGAACCTCTATAAGGAATAATACGGCTTGAAATAACACCCTTCTCTTTCTGGAAAATAACTCCAGGAGAACGATGAATCTGGCTTACAACAACGCGTTCTGCACCATTAACAATAAAAGTTCCACGATCTGTCATAAGTGGAATATCACCCATGTAAATATCACGCTGGAAAATGGCACCTGTATCAGCGAAGCTTAAATTGATGCGAGCCTTCAATGGGACAGAATAAGTCAATCCCTTTTTCTTGCACTCAATCTCAGAAAACTTGATATTCTCCATATCCAATTCGTAGAACTCATACTCAAGAGAAATATCTCCATTTGGGCTAACGATTGGGAATGTAGAATTGAATACTTCCTGAAGTCCCTGATTTAAAAGAGGCTCTTTCTTTTCAAGACGCTCTCTCTGCAAGAAACTTTCATAAGAAGACAACTGAATGTCGATGAGATTTGGAATCTCCATGAAATTCTGGATATTTTTACCCAGATACTGTCGTTTGATAGTTCTGCTTTTAGCGAACATCAAAACCCTCCAATTCAATTGGCATTTGCATCAGAACTGCTACATATGAAATACTATCACAAAACTTGCGTTGCAAAACATACAGCACAGACTCTTACGCATAGAAAAAAACGTCAAAAGACGTTATATATACTTTATAGACACATAAAGCTTCCAGGCGGATAAAAACAATCCACCCAGAAGCGTTTTCTAAGAATAAAAAATCGAGTAAATTATACTGATATTTATATTAAAGTTCAAGACTTAATTATTTCTTGCTAGCCTTTCCACCAGCAGCTGCGATGTCAGCAATAATCTTATCTGCATCAGCCTTAGAAACACCAGCCTTCAATTCCTTTGGAGCACCTTCAACGAGAGCCTTAGCATCACCAAGTCCAAGACCTGTGATAGCACGAACTGCCTTGATAACAGCAATCTTCTTTGCAGCATCAACACTGTCCAAAGTAACTGTGAATTCTGTCTGCTCTTCAGCAGCAGCTGCACCAGCAGCTGGACCAGCAGCAACAGCTACAGCAGCTGTAACGCCGAACTTTTCTTCCATAGCCTTTACGAGATCAGCAGCCTGCTGAACTGTTAAACCTGCGATTGCATCAAGGATTTCTTCGTTTGTCATATTATCTTCCTTAAGTAGATAGTAAACAGTATAAAACTGTCAGTGTTATTTGCGGGTATCAGAAAAGGCAAACTACCCTTATATTCTCCGATTACCCAATTACCGTACGGACAGTAGACAACAGTTATGAAGCCTGACCGTACAAAAAAGCATTAGTTAGCTGCAGGTGCTTCGCCACCCTCACTCTGCTTCTTATCAACATATGCCTGCAATGTAGCTGCGAGTTTGCGAGCTGGACCATTGATAGCAGACATAAGCATAGCGATAAGCTGCTTGCGACCAGGGATTTTTGACAAAGCTTCAATCTTAGCAGCGTCAAGTACTTCGTTTTCTACGAAAGCACCCTTTACTTCAAGAGTAGGTGCGTCTTTCTTAAAATCGAACAATACTTTTGCTGATTCATTTGCATCATCTTTTACCATTGTAATGGCTGTAGGACCTGCAAGGTAGTCAGCAACATTTTCTACATTCATCTCATTAAATGCGATGCGTGCAAAGTTGTTCTTGAAAACTTTAATCTGAGCATCATGTTCACGAAGCTTCTTGCGAAGATTTGTAATCTGCTCAACTGTCATTCCGCGATAATTTACGAAAATGAAGTTCTTATAACCCTGCAAAACTTCTTTTGTTTCTGCAATAGCAGCTGTCTTAGCAGGCTGAACTTTTTTTGCCATTATAGCCATTATGCTTCCTCCTGGTGATCAATCCAAACGCCTGGACCCATAGAAGAGCTTACAGAAATACTGCGTACGAAACCAGCCTTTGCATCAGCAGGCTTCTTGCGGTCCAATTCTGCAAGGAAAGTATTTACGTTCTCTGTAACAGCAGCAGCATCCATAGATACCTTACCAACAGCTATATGAACAATACCTGTCTTATCTGCACGGAACTCAGTACGTCCTTTCTTCAATTCTGCTACAGCATGTACGAGATCATTTGTAACAGTTCCAGTCTTAGGATTTGGCATCAAACCTTTGCGACCGAGAACCATACCAAGACGTCCTACATCTTTCATCATATCTGGAGTAGCAACAACAACGTCAAAGTCGAACCAACCGCCCTTAACCTTGTCCAAGTACTCTGTAGAACCAGCATATGTTGCACCAGCATCCAATGCTTCCTGAACACGTTCTTCCTTACAGAATACCAAAATACGCTTTTCACCTTTGAACTGATGTGGGAATACGAGTGTATCACGTACAGTCTGATTCTTCTCAAGACGAAGAGCAACATGAAGTTCTACAGTTTCATCAAACTTTACAAAATGGAGATCTTTTACCAATTTGCAAGCATCAGCAACTGAATACTTCTTTGTTACATCATATTTCTTGAGTGATTCGTTATATTTCTTTCCGTGCTTCATTACTCAGCCTCCACTTCAACACCCATACTGCGTGCAGTACCAGCGATGATTTTCTTTGCAGCTTCAAGGTCGTTAGCATTGATGTCTGGCATCTTTGTCTTAGCGATTTCTTCAAGCTGAGCCTTTGTAAGCTTTCCAACCTTATCACGAAGTGGATTTGCTGCACCCTTCTCGAGTTTGAGAGCTTTCTTAATAAGAACTGCAGCTGGTGGAGTCTTAAGAATGAAAGTAAATGTCTTATCCTGATAAGCTGTAATAATTACAGGAATGATAAGACCCTTTTCCATGTTCTTTGTTCTATCATTGAATTCCTGAACAAACTTAGGTGCAGGAACACCATGAGGTCCCAAAGCAGGTCCAATAGGAGGGGCTGGAGTAGCAGAGCCTGCTGGGCACTGTAACTTAATAACAGCCGTTACCTTTTTTGTAGCCATATATATTCTCCTTAGAGTTGGTATGAATTGCACTAAGGCAATTCTAGCGAGATACTAATATCCAACGGATAAAGCACCTCTCCCAAAACAAGAATTGGCTTCCACCATTTTATTTATAAACAAAAATGAAAGAAACCATATTCAAGCTATTTAATTAGATTACTTTTTCAACCTGCATCACATCAACTTCAACAGGTGTATCACGACCGAAAATCTGAACAACTACTGTAAGCTTATTCTTTTCGGCATCAATTTTTTCAATTTTTCCGTTAAATGTTGCAAAAGGTCCTTCTGTAACTTTAACAGCATCACCAACATTGTAAGACATTTTCATACGAACAGGTTTTTCACCCTTTATCTGTCCACAACGGAGAAGCAAATTCTTAGCTTCATCATTTGAAATAGGACGAGGACGTTCACTTGGATTTGTACCAACAAAACCAGTTACACCCTGAATACGTCTAACCTGAGAACATGTATCCTTCCAACCTAAATCAGGAAGATCCATTTCCAACATAACATATCCAGGTAAAAATTTATTTTTGCGAGAACGCTTCTTACCGTCTTTAATTTCTACAACTTCTTCTTCAGGAACTTTTACATCTGTAACAATAGAAGAATCAAGCTTCTTTTCTGCAAGAAGAGTATCGAGAGTACGTTTTATCTTACTCTCATAACCTACATAAGTGTGAAGAATATACCAGCTTTTAGCCATTAGAACATCCTAGAATTTCTAGAAAACGAGACGCATACCATATGTAAATACCATATCTAGTACGCCAAGAATAATTGCAACCAAGATTGTGGAAATAATAACAACTTTAACAGAAGCTACAACATCATCAAAAGTGGGCCATACAACCTTTTTAAGTTCTATTCCACATTCCTTAATAAAAGTCTTAATCTTTCCCATTTTCGTCCTCAATAATATTGTCAACTTAATGCTTTTTCAAAAATACAGGCCAGGTAGGACTCGAACCCACGACAACCGGTTTTGGAGACCGGGACTCTACCAACTGAGCTACTGACCTAAAAATATATAAAAATATATTTTCAACTGACCACAAAAATCAAAACAGATTTCAATAGTCAGTTATTTACTAATAATAAACAGAAACAAATTCTAAATTATTTTGCCTTTGTTTCTTTGTGCATTGTCTCTTTGCGGCAGAAAGGACAATACTTATTCTTTTCAAGCTTTCCCTGAATGTTCTTGCGGTTCTTTGTTGTTGTATAATTCTTATTCTTGCATTCTGGGCACTGCAGAGCGATAATTTCTACAGCTGACTTCTTTTTGCTAGCCATAATAAATCTCCTAAATGGATTGCAGTAGTACTGCTTTTTAAAGCTCCCAAGCGGAATCGGACCGCTGACCTCATCGTTACCAACGATGTGCTCTACCGACTGAGCTATAAGAGCGTAATTTTCATATGATGTTCCATGAATATACAAAATAGATAATCTTTTGTCAACATGCAAAAATATTTTTTTAGCAAAGTTTTACTTTTTTCCAAACTATTACAATCTATATTTTTACTTATAATTATAAACATTGCTACAGCTAAGCTTCACTTTTTTAATATATTTTGATAGTCTATACAAGTTTATTTTCTTCTAATTTTTTTCTATTTGAAAGAAGGATTTTTAATGACTATTGACACAATGATTGACAGGATTCTTGACTCATACAAGACCTACGGCGGAGTAAACAGATACGGAGCAAACACATTTCCAAACAGAGAAAATGTTATTTCTGTACTTCATGATTTAATGAGTTTAATTTTTCCAGGGTATAGAACTGCAGAAGTTTTAGATGACCAGAATTTGCGTTATGTAACAGGAGAAAGAATTCATCGTATTATTCACATTCTAACAGAAGAAATACAAAAAGCTCTCATATACATAGCTGGCTGTAAAGAAGACTCCACAAACCAAAGCAGGGAAAACGTAAAAAATTCTCATTGCTTTTGTTTAGCAGAAAAAACATCATACGCTCTTATAGAAGCTTTGCCAGAAATAAGAAAAATGATACACAAAGATACACAGGCAGCTTTCGATGGTGACCCTGCAGCAAAAAGCACAGAGGAAGTTATAGTCTCTTATCCCGGACTTGAAGCAATTTCTATTTATAGAATAGCACACTTTTTATTTGAAAATGGAGTTCCTGTAATTCCTAGAATAATGTCAGAATATGCACATGGAAAAACTGGTATCGATATTCACCCGGGAGCAAAAATAGGGGAATCATTTTTTATAGACCACGGAACAGG
This sequence comes from Treponema sp., assembly GCA_024691265.1. GTDB lineage: Bacteria > Spirochaetota > Spirochaetia > Treponematales > Treponemataceae > Treponema_D. Next base: position 45,479 of record JAILNT010000161.1, read on the forward strand.
GGTTGTTATAGGTGAAACATGTGTTATAGGAAATAATGTAAAAATATATCAGGGCGTCACATTAGGAGCTTTAAGCGTAAAAAAATCTTTACAAGATAAAAAGCGACACCCAACAATTGAAGACAATGTTACAATATATGCTGATGCAACTATTCTTGGAGGAAAAACAGTTATAGGAGAAGGCTGTATAATTGGTGGTAACACATGGGTTACACATTCAGTTCCTGCAAAAAGTATAAGAACACAATCGGATAAAGAAATATAATATTAAAAAGCTCTTTTTCGAAGATTTATCATACTAAGAAAAAGAGCTTTTTTTTACACTATGTATTTAAAAAGAATAAAGGCACCAAACAACAACGTTGCTCGATGCCTCTATCGTCCAGCAAGCTGGACATCGGAGAGAGTTTATCAGCTTATTTACAAGCTGGTATTAATATATAGCAACAAATATCTTTTGTCAATAATTTTTAGAGATTTTAGAAATTTTTTGTTAAAATTAGAGATTTTTTTGTAAAACTTATATTGCATAAAAAAAGAGGCCTTCCAAGCGTCAAAAAGGAAAGCCCCTATATTTCATCTAAAAAAGGAGATAGTCATTATTATATTACTGCATAATATAAAAAACAATATATTTTGCGTGTAATGCGTGTATTTTTTCTCAAAAAAAAAGTCCTCTAGTAAAAAACTAGAGGACATA
>JAILNT010000007.1 GCA_024691265.1 Treponema sp.
CTAATATGTTATAGTATTATAGTGATTTTTCTATAAAAGTGTTTAGGAGTTTATTATGGCAAAAGGTGAGAAGATTAAGAAGCGTAAAGTACTAGTAACACCTGTTGAAAAAACAAGCGGTAAACAAGTAAATGTTAAAACTAGTAAACACAATTCTATCGCAGCAAGGTTAATAATTTCAATTACATTGCTTTCGAGTATTCTTGTCATTTCTTTAGGTTTAAGTATTTATTTTAAGGTAAAAGAATTAAATTCTGACCAATTTACACAACGCTATTCTTCATCAACTATATATATGGATCAGTGTTTATTAGCATTTTTTACAGGCTACAATGACACTCTTTCTCTTATGGCTAACGTAGGAAACAGAGATGAAGATACTATACGAAGCTTTTCTGATATGATTTTTGCTAGTAATGACAACATAGCAACTACAGCTATTATTCATTCTGATGGTTCGATTATAAGCTCATCTGAAATATCAGATTATCAAAAACAAATTCTATATGAAGGTGCGGTTGATAATGGAGGAGATCCTTATTATACAACTCTTTATGTAAATGCAAATAATGAAGTTGTTGTAGGCGGTGCAAAATCTTTTGAAAACGATAATGGAGAAACAGATGTTGCTGCAATTGAAATTAATGCAGCAGCTTTTGTTGAAATTTTCGGCGATGAAACAACAATGGGAAGTATTAAGTATATAATGATTGACAGCAATGCAAATGTTGTTCTTAATCCTTATGTTCTTGATATTCAATTTAAATCTGTAAATGAAATTGGAATTGAAGCACTAAATGGTTATATTCCTGGAGAATATATAACAAGAGAAGGCATTGTAGAAGGAATTCCTTCTGAAATAAGATTCAAACCATCAAGTAATGACTATATGTCATTGGACTATGCAATTATAATTCCTAAAACAGAAATTAATGCTAGTACAAATGCAGTTCAAACACTTATGGCAATTCTTCTTATCGTAAGTGTTCTTGTTTCATTTATAATAGCATTACTTATTGCACAAGGCATTTCTAAAACTCTTACAAAAATTACTAAAATGCTTTACAACATATCCCAGGGAGATGGCGACCTTTCTGTAAGACTTCCAATTCTTTCAAAAGATGAAGTTGGAAATCTTTGTCAAAGTTTCAATATCACAATGGAAAAAATTGCAAATTCTATAAAATCCATTGTGAATCAAACAAACAACATGAAAACTATGGGCGAATCTCTTTCAAGTAATATGTCTTCTTCTGCAAGTGCAATAGAAGAAATTGATGAAAATGTCGCAAATATCAATTATCAAGTTATAAATCAAAGTGCTGGTGTAAAACAAACTAGCCAGACAATGGTAGAGATTGCAGATAACATTGCAAAATTAAATGATAATATTGAGATACAAAGTGCAAGCGTTGAACAATCTACAGCATCTGTTGAAGAAATGGTTGCAAATATCAATTCTGTTACAGAAATTCTTGAGAAAAATGCTATAAGTGTAAAAGAACTTTCTGACTCTGCTGCAAAAGGAAAAGAACTTGTAAAACGTTCTGTAGATATGACAATCAATATTGCAGAAGATTCTCAGGCTCTTATCGAAACTAGTGCTTTGATTAGAAATATTGCAAATCAGACAAATCTGCTTTCTATGAATGCCGCTATAGAAGCCGCCCATGCAGGAGATGCTGGTGCAGGATTCGCTGTTGTTGCAGATGAAATAAGAAAGCTTGCAGAAGATTCTAATGCCCAGGGTAAGAAAATCAATGACGTTATGAAACATTTGAGAGAAATGATTAGTGATATGAAAGATTCAGCTTCTCAAATGCAATTACAATTTGATGTTATCTTCAATAATACACAGACTGTAAGTTCACAGGAAGGCATTATAAAAAATGCTATGGACGAACAGAGTTCTGGTAGTAAACAAGTTATTGATGCAATACATCAAATTCATAATATCACAGTTGATGTTAAAAATAGTGCAAATCAGATGGAACAAGGTAATAAAGAAGTTCTTGTAGAAATGGATAAACTTTCAGAAGTTACCTTACAAATAAAAACTGCAATGCATGAGATTTCTTCTGGTATTGGTGAAATGAATAAATCAATGCAACAAATAAATATACTTACACAGGAAAACAGTGCAAGTATAAATAAAGTTAGTAAAGAAGTAAATCAGTTTAAGACAGAAGCTGAAATTGAAAAATCAGCAGAACCAGAAAAAGCAAAATCTGAAGATAATGCAGAAAAAACTGAAACTACAGATACTAACGAAGAAAGCTCTGAAGCAAAAACAAAATAGCTATAAACACTAAGTTTAGAGCTGTAAATACTGCCAGATATTTTAAGGAAGATGGTAAAAGATTTTCCTTTGATATCTGACATTTTTTTTGTTCTTGTAAAGCTTGAATATAAAGCTTGTATGAAATCAAACTTGCAAGAGAAGCTACAAGAGTCCCTAATCCTCCTACATTTACACCTAATAGTAAGTCTTTTGTGGACAACACAAAAGGATATAATAATAAAGTTGCAGGAACATTGCTTATAATCTGACTCACTAAAACAGAAATCAAAAATTCATGATTCTGAACATAAAGCTCTAAAAAGCCTTTTATTTCAGGAATATTAGCTATATTCCCTGTAAATATAAAAAATGCACAAAACGTGAACAAAAGCATAAAATCAACAGATGAAATAATTGAACAGTCAATGAGCAAAATACATGATAAAACTATTATTGCAAGTATATGCTTTGGAATCACATGAACAACAGCAAGTAAACACATGATAAAAAGAATCAAAAATACAATGGTCTCTATTTTCCGTTTGATTTTAGCTTTATTAGCAGCTGCAGAATCAGATATATCTGTTACAATATTAGTTCGCAATGATTGAAATTTTCCATTAACCGCAGAATCTTCTTTTCTTATGAAATCAAGACTCTTCCGTGGTACAAATAAAATAGCAGCAACAAGAAACAAGAATGATAATATGCTATATGGCAATAATATTGATATGAAAGAATATACAGGACAGTTTAATTTAGAAAACAAAAACAAATTTTGAGGGTTTCCTATTGGAGTAAGCATACTGCCTGTATTCGCAGCTATTGTCTGAAGAATTACAATATACATAACATAAAAAGGAGATGCATACTTTGTTAATAATGCAATAGCCAGAGGTACAAATGTTATAAGTGCCACATCATTTGTTATAAACATACTAGAGAAAAAGCATAGCATAACAAGAATAGCAGTAAGACCTTGTAGACTTCTTACTCCTTTGCACATAAAATTCGCTAAGATTTTGAACACACCACATTTTTGTAATGCAGCAATAACACTCATAAGGCTAAACAATATAAAAAGAGTATTCCAATCTATATAAGTCTTAATCTTTTCCAACGATATATCTGTAAAAAACGAACTAACAATAGCACAAATAAGTGCAATAAAAAAAACAGCTTCTTTTTTTATAAAAGAAAATATAAATCGTATTTTTGACATAATAAAACTTTAACAAAAATGACGGTCATGCAATATTTGAAAAAACTTCATTATTAACATAACCGCCATATTAATTTTATAAACCTGAATTAAAAATCAAGCTCAACCTTTTTCTCTGGTGCTTTAGGTTGGAAAACCATTTTCATTACTTCAAGAGCAGATGATACACTCTTAAATTCTATTCCATCTTTTACATTTTCAGGAATCTCTTCAAGGTCACGAACATTTGCTTTTGGAATAATAATGGTCTTTACACCATTACGCTTTGCAGCAACAGTCTTTTCTCTAAGTCCACCTATAGGAAGAACCATACCAGTAAGACTTAATTCACCTGTCATTGCAAGATGAGGCTTTATTACACGACCAGAAAGCAATGATAACAAAGTTGTTGCCATTGTAATACCAGCAGAAGGTCCATCTTTTGGTGTTGCTCCTTCTGGAATATGGAGATGGATAGTATTGTTCTCAAACCAGTCAGGAGTTTTTATGTTCCGCTGAAGCACAAATTCCCTAACCCAGTTGAAAGCAATATTTGCAGATTCTTTCATTACATCACCCATCTGACCTGTAAGCTGTAAGCCACCTTTTCCAGGAAAACTAATGCTTTCTATAAGAAGAGTATCGCCACCCATACTTGTCCATGCAAGACCAATTGCAGTACCAGGAACAACAGCTTTCTTTATCTGGCTTTCATCAAAAATTGGATTTCCAAGATATTTATGTAAATCCCTTGCATCTATTGTAAACTTCTTCTTGAAGAAAGGACTATTTTCATCAAATCCATTTACTTCAGATGCCTTCTTTGACTTCTTAGACTTAGATTCTTCAAGTGTTTCCAGCTCTTCACGAACAATCTTACGGCTTATCTTATCAATACATTTCTCAAAATTACGAACACCGGCTTCTCTTGCATATTCTTCTGCAATAGTCTTTAAAGCAGCATTAGTAAATTTCACCTGACCAGATTTAAATCCGTTCTTCTCAAGATTCTTTGGAATAAGATACTTCTTAGCAATTTCCATTTTCTCCTGGTCAATATAACCGGAAAGTTGAATAATCTCAGCCCTGTCAAGTAAAGGTTCTGGAATTGTATCCAAAGTATTTGCAGTAAGAATAAAGAACACATCACTTACATCGAATGGCAAATCAAGATAATTATCTCTGAAAGTTACATTCTGTTCTGGGTCTAAAACCTCAAGTAAAGCACTTGAAGGATCTCCATGAACAGAAGAAGTACCCATCTTATCGATTTCATCAATCATGAAGACCGGTGAACGAGATTTTGTAATCTTCAAGCCAGAAATAATGCGACCAGGCATAGAACCAATATAAGTGCGTCTGTGACCTTTAATTTCGCTTTCATCATGCATGCCACCTACACTAAATCTATAGAAAGGCTTATGCATAGCATTTGCAATAGAACGACCGATACTTGTCTTACCAACACCAGGAGGTCCAACAAGAATCATTATAGAACCTTTATTGTCTTTCTTAAGCTTACGAACGGCAAGATATTCTATTATACGCTTTTTGACATCTTCAAGCCCATAGTGGTCAGCTTCAAGAATCTTACGGGCTTCCTTTATATCAAAGCTTTCAGTAATCTCATCATTCCATGGAAGAGAAGAAACAAGCTCAAGATAATTACGGCTTCCTATATATTCAGCAGAACTTGGATCCATCAAATTGAACTTCTCAAGCTCGCTATATACAGTCTCACGGATTTCACCCTTAAAATTGAAACTATCAATCTTTGCCTTGAATTTCTGATAATCGCTACTCTTTCCATCAGAAGCAATACCAAGCTCTTCCTGAATACTCTTAAGCTCTTCTTTCAGGAAATATTCACGCTGATTTTTCTCAACCTTCTCATTAAGTTCAGTCTGAATCTTTTTCTGAATACGAAGCAGCTCCTGTTCCTTCTTAATATAAACAAGAACTTGTTCCATTCTCTGTCTTACATTAAGCATTTCAAGAACATGCTGCTGCTCTTTCTTTTCAATATTCAAAATAGAAGCTATGAAATCTGCAATCTTACCAGGGTGGTCAATATTAACCATGTTAAGCCGCATTTCTTCTGTAAACAAAGGATTGTTTTCACTTATTTCCTTCATTTCACTTATGAGGGCACGAGTTAAAGCTTTTACTTCAAATGTATCATCTTCTTCATCATCAAGATAATCAACGGCAACAACCATAGGATTTGTTGCATTAAGAGCCTTTCTTATACGGAATCTCTTTATAGTTGAAATGAATACATTTATGCCACCGTCTGGAAGATTTATCTTCTTTACAATGCGAGCTACAGTACCAAAATCATGTAAATCAGAAACAGAAGGATTATCCGTTTCATTCTTTAGAAGAACAAGTCCCACAAAACCGTCACCACTATAAGCTTCATCAATAAGCTTAGAATCCTCCTGACCATTTACCATAAGAGGTGTAAATATACCAGGGAATATAGGTCGACTCTGCAAAGGAACAATAAAGAGTTTATTTGGTAAAGATGGCTCTACAGGAGGAAGTGCATTGCTCTTCTTTTCAGAAGTTTTATCATCAGCATCATTTCCTGTACTTATATCAACTTTTATATTTCCATCTAAATTACTATCTTCATCCAAGATAATCGTATTATTCTTAGAAGAATCCTTAGATTTAGAAGAATCCTTAGATTTAGAAGTTTTTGCTTTTTTACTCTTAGCATCAAGCTTTGCTTTTGCATCTATATCTTTAGAATCTTTATCAGCTTTTTTAGTTTCTGCTGTTTTGGAAATCTTCTTTGAAGACTTCTTAGCAGGACGACCACTTTTCTTAGGATTAGTCGTCTTTTTCTCATCAGAAACCTGAGTCTTATCATCAAGTGTATTTTCTTCTGACTTATCTGTACTATACATAAATATAAATATACACATAGTAAATTGTAAAATCAAATTTTACATAAATTATTTTTCAGATGATATTTATAAAATAAAATTAACCTTTGACGCTTAAAGTTGATTTTTGACGTTTCTATGCTAAAAACAAAAACAAAGTGCTTTATACTATTTTTAATCATGAATGCAACACAAAAAGACATCACAAAAGGAGACTTCACACTTCCAGGCGAAGCAGGATTTGAAGCTCTCACATTAAAAATGGCAAAGAAATGGGGTGCAGACATTATCCGTGACAGTGACGGAACAAAGCTCTCACCAGAAATCACAAAAGCAGGTTATGGAATCTATTCAACAATCTGTATAATTCGTGCAGATAATGAATGGGCAAAAAATCATACAGATTGCTTACAACAGAACTTCTTAATGAGTAAACCTGTAATTGCAGAAAGTAATACTGTAACAATAAAACTGCTTGACGGTTACTTCAAAGAACAATTTATCATCAATAAAAAAGATGACCCAAAAGAATTCTGGCAGGTATTTGACCGTACAACAGGAAAAGAAGTAGCTTTGGATTCATGGACATTTAATCCTGATACAGACTCTGTTACTGTAAATAATATAGTTCCATATCACCGTTATACAGTAAACTTCCTTGCAGTACGCATTTGGGAAGAAATAAGCATGTATAACCATGTTACAAACCATTGGAATAAAGAACATTTGATGGCTATAGACCCTGTATATCCAGAAGCAATGGAACACTTCAAAAACTGGATGCAGAATTGGTGTGAAAACAATCCTGACACAACAGTAGTTAGATTTACATCAATGTTCTATAACTTTGCATGGTTCTGGGGTGAAGATGAAAAGAACAGGTCATTATTCAGTGATTGGGGTTCTTATGACTTTACAGTAAATCCAGCACATCTTAGAGCATTCAAGAAGGCTAAAGGTTATGCAATGACTTCTGAAGACTTCGTAAATGCTGGCGAATACAACGCAACACATAATGTACCTACAAAAAAATATCGTGAATGGATGGACTTCATCAACGAATTTGTTGTAAACGCCGGACGTCAGCTTATCGACATTGTACACAAATACAATAAAAAAGCTTATGTATTCTATGATGACAGCTGGGTCGGAGTAGAACCATACGGAAAGAGATTCAAGGATTTCAATTTTGATGGAATCATAAAATGTGTATTTAATGGATTTGAAGCCCGTCTTTGTGCAGGTGTAAAAGGAGTAAAGACACACGAACTTCGCTTCCACCCATATCTATTCCCAACAGGACTCACAGGTGAACCAACTTTCTCAGAAGGCGGACACCCAGAAATTGAAGCTGGAAAATACTGGATTCAGGTAAGAAGAGCTTTACTTAGAGCTCCTGTAGATAGAATTGGACTTGGCGGCTACTTGCACCTTGTAGAACCATTCCCAGCTTTCTGTGATTACATAGAAAAAGTAGGACAGGAGTTTAGAACATTAAAGCAATTCAATTCAGCTTGTAGTCCATACACTATAAAGGGAAAAGTAGCAGTTCTAACTTCATGGGGTTCATTACGCAGCTGGATTTGTTCAGGACACTTACATGAGCACCCAGAAGTTGATTTAACAAATATACTTGAAAGTCTTGCAGGACTTCCTTTTGATGTAGAATTCATAAGCTTTGATGATATTGCAGAAAAAGGTATTCCTTCAGATGTAAAAGTTATCATAAATGCAGGTTGTGCAAACTCTGCATGGAGTGGCGGCGATAACTGGAAAAATGATAAAGTAGTATCATCTATTACAGAATTTGTTGCAAATGGTGGTGGCTTTATTGGAGTACATGACCCATCTGCTACAAGCTTTGGAGGTCTTTACTATCAGCTTTCTCCTGTTCTTGGTGTTGACAAAGATACAGGAACAAAAAAGTGTATAGGAAAATACAAGGCTGAACTTGCAAAAACAGGTGAAGAGCTTTCAATTGTAAAAGACAGTGGAAATGCTGTTAGCGAAATAGAAGCAACAGAAGGTGTTTACATAAGCGATAAAAATACAGTTGTATTAGCTGAAAAAAATGGAACACCAACAGTTACCGCTCATAAATTCCTTAAAGGTAGAGCTGTATATATAGCTTCATGGAAATTCAGTTTCGATGTTACAAGAATATTGTTCAGAGCAATCTGCTACACAATGAATGCAACAGAAAAAGAACAAAAAGAATACGTAACAACAAACATTTTCACAGAATGTGCTTATTATCCTGATATTAATAAAACTGTTATCATCAACAACAGTGCAGAAAATCAGAAAACAAGCTTTGAAAATGCAAATGGTGAAACAATTTCTGTAGAATTAAAACCTTTTGAAACAATTATAAAATAAATACAGATATATAAATCTTAATGCATATCTAATGACAATAGAGGAGTATTAAAGCCAAAAACTTTAACACTCCACTCTATTGTCCTACTGTGAAAATAAAAATATTTATGCTATATTTTATTCCGTTATGATATTACCAAACGAATTAATTTTGATACTCTCATTAATACTTAGTTTTGGTGGAGTAATTGTGTTTTTCCGCCTTTTTGCAAAAGACGGTATTTTTATCTGGACAAGTATTGCTACAATAACAGCAAATATTGAAGTCCTCATTCTTATAAAAGCTTTTGGCATGGAACAAACATTAGGCAATGTCCTTTTTGCAGCAACATTTGTATCAACAGATATATTAAGTGAATGCTACGGAAAAAAAGAAGCAAGCAAAGCGGTCTGGCTGGGAGTTGCAACAAATATAGCATTTGTAGTTTTAAGTCAAATATGGTTTTTATATACCCCTTCAGAAAAAGACTGGGTCATGCCATCTGTAAAGCTTATTTTTTCAAACACACCTAAAATCATGCTTGCCAGTCTTTTAGGTTACATCATAAGCGAAAGATATGATGTATGGGCATATCATGCACTATGGGATTTTACAACAAAAAAATTCAATGACAAGAAAAAATTTCTCTGGGTTAGAAATAATGGCTCTACCCTTTCTTCACAGTTAATAAACACAGTTATCTTTAATGTAATAGCATTCTGGGGACTTTATACACCAGGACAAATTGCTACAGTATGTATTTCAGGCTATATAATTTATGTATGTACAAGTTTACTCGATACACCATTTATATATCTTGCCCGCTGGATGCATGAAAAATACATGGTTAGAGGAGAAATACTCAAGAATTAATTTCTTGAAATATTATAGTCAAAGCTTTTAGAAAAAATGTATAAGCATGGAGGACAAAATGGATTTCTTGGAATTGGTAAAAAAATCAAGAACCTACAGAAGATTTGATGAAAGTAAAAAACTTTCAAAAGAACAGTTAGAAACTTTAGTAGAATATGCTTGCTTTACACCAAGCGGAGCAAACAAAATGCCATTAAAGTACATAACAGTCACCGATGAAAAGGTAAAATCCATTATCTTCAAAAATGTTGGCTGGGCTGCATACCTTCCAGATTGGGACGGACCTAAAGATGGAGAAAAGCCAACAGGCTATATTATAATGCTTCGTGATACAGATATATCTAAAAACACGGCAACAGATGAAGGCATTCAGGCACAAACAATAATGCTTGGAGCTGCAAACATAGGACTTGGCGGCTGTATCATGGGAAACATCAAAAGACCTGAACTTGCAAAGGAACTTGGTATTGATGAAAAATATGAAATAGCTTTAGTTTTAGCACTTGGAGTTCCATGTGAAAAAGTCGTAATTGAGCCAATGGATAGCGAAGGTAACATAAAATATTGGCATGATGAAAACAATGTAAATCACGTACCAAAAAGAGCTTTACCTGAACTACTCATAAAAGAATTATAATAAAGTAAGTGCACAGTCAAAAGGCTGTGCATTTTTTTATCAATAAAGTTCTTCTCCAGAAGCTTCATAAAATGTATAGCCAGATTTTCCATCACGCTTAGAATTATACAAGGCAACATCAGCATGAGAGAATATTTCATTACAGTAACCTCGTGAAGAAAATGCAATACCAACACTTATAGAAAGCTCAGGAAAATTTTCATTAACAGGTTTTCTTAATATTTCATTTATACTATCGATTTTTTCTGCAATTATATCTCTACTAGATTCTGTAATATCTGTCATTATTATAGCAAACTCATCACCACCAATTCTAAATGAATTATCATTCGCCCTAAAATAATTCTTTAGAAGCTTAGCAACAGTTTTTAAGGCATCATCACCCATTTCATGACCGAAATTATCATTAATTCCCTTAAAACAATCTACATCAACCAATAAAAGGGCTAAAGGACATTCCGCTCCTTTATAATAAGCACACATCTGGTCAAAAGTAATTCTATTCAACAAACCTGTTAAAGAATCATAAGAAGCCTGATGCTGTAATTCGGTTTTAGACGACTTATTTATTTCATACATCTTATTATAAGTTCTTGCTAAATGTCTGAATTCGTAAGTTCCAATAACACTTAAAGGCATATCCTTCTTTATACAAGAAAGAAATACATTCAAAGGACGTAAATCAAATAATAGCAATCGCTATATTATTAACGATTTTAATAATTTCTTTTTTATTGATTACTATATTTATTTTACGTCCTTTGAATGTATTTCTTTCTTGTATAAAGAAGG
>JAILNT010000009.1 GCA_024691265.1 Treponema sp.
AACTATAGATGAACAATTTCATGACTTAATTTATGTGTCAATGACAAGAGCTATGGAGTTACTTTATGTGTTTGTATTAGAAAAATCTCAAGAGAATGCAAAAAAATATCCTCCTGCAAGTGCGATAACGGATTTACTTAAATTGATAAAAGAGGAATACAATGCTAATAACAAGGAATCCTGATGAAGCTCGGGAACTTAGATTAGCTTCCCTTGTAGAGGCTAGTTGCGGTGCGATTCTTTTTCATATAATGGAACCTTATAGAAAATATGTAGATGTGTATAAGATAAAATCTACTTCTAAAGCCCTGTCTGTGTGTATTTGCAATAATGATAGAATTGCTTGTGTACAACTTTCTGCTGATTTATCATGGGGACAGGGAACTGCGGAATTCCTTGAAGCAATGGTTTTAGGGAATAAAGATTTAGAATATCTTGATAGACTTGCATATAAAAATAATGTTCATTTTTGTGATTGTAAAATACCGCTCAAAAATATATATAAGAATAAATTAGAGAGTATGGTACTATTTGCAACAAGTATTGCTGATAAAAATTTTATGGACTGCAAAGATTTGAAAAGTGTTACGTTTTCGTCTTCAGTTGCAAATATTGGCTCATGGGCATTTTTTAATTGCAGTTCTTTATCAAATATAACGTTTTCATCTGGTTTGAAAGTTATAGAAAATTTATCTTTCTTTAATTGCAAGAGTCTTACTGATGTTGAATTACCTTCATCTGTACAACGCCTTGGTTCTCATGCATTTTCTAATTGCAGTAATTTGGATAGTATTTTTATTCCAAAATCTGTTAATTCTATAAACGGAAAATTATTAGAGGGGTGTTTGAAACTTAGGACAATATATATAAATGAAGGGTCTTACACTGAAAGATGGGCTAAGGAACACCAATTATCTAACTTGCTTGTATATTCTGGAAATTAAAACAAGCACCTCTGTGAGAAGTGCCTGTTTATTATTTCTTTATTTCAAATCTAAATAACAAGGCTTAGAATTTTTACCATTATATTCTGCTGAATATAATGTTTCATTATTGTGAATTGTAAAAATATTTGGTAGTGGAACCTGTTGACTGTCAGCTCCCAAGTAATAACTCAGATTTGCAGGTTGATTATAATGGTTGTTTTGCCATGCAATAGCTTCTCTGTATGTTCTATCATGCATTAAAGTTGGGATACGATATTCTGTAGGTATTTTTGTAGAATATATTCGTATTTCTTTATCATCTACTGTTCTTGTTATTATTTCTTCTCTCCAATCTCCCCATATATCTGCAATCAAGCAAGCATTACCTTTTGTACTATTATTTGTTGAGCAGCCTTCGGCAGTCCATATTGTTTCACTTATCTTCTTTTCCCAATTCCATTTTTGAACAGATGGTGTGTGACCGTCTTCTGTATAATCAAATAATTCAGAAAGTAAATCTCCGTCCCAATATAATTTTGCATTCATAGATACAGGTGCATTCAGAACGGCTTTACCTTTTAATTCTGCTGGAATACCTGCTATAAGTTCTCCCTTTAGAGATAGAAGCGGAGTTCCTGCAGCTCCCCATACTTCCCAGCCAGGATAGTTAGGATCTATATCAGCTGCACGAGAACGACCTGTATCTTTTGGTTTTGTAAAACCATATAAAACTTGACCTGTAAGGGCATCATGTAATTCTATATTTGTAGGAAGATTCTTTGTTTCATGACAAGCCCATACAAGATAACCTTTGTAGTCTTTAGTCATAATAGCAACATCAAAAGCATCTCCGTGTCCAAGTTTTACATCATTTACATTTGTTGCATATAAGCATTTACCATCATCATCAATTGCCATTGAACCTGACAATATTTCATCTTTATTGTCAAAATCAATATCTGCTACTGTAATACTATGATAGCCGGCTCCATAAGTATTATTTGGAGTACTTTCTGCATCTATAGGTAAAAGCCAGCGGTTTATAAATTTTTCTCCGTCAAAATCCCATGCTGCAGCACCTACTGCATTCCAAGCACCTCTTACATGTACTATACTAGGATTTTTGCCGCCTAACATTGCAGGTGTAAGGAGGTAGTGGCTAGCTCTTTTTACGTTTCTGCTATCACCTTCCTTGAAATTTCCCCATGGCTGTAAAGGTTCCCTTGTAGGAAGAAGCTCTGTTCGTGCTATTTCTTTTCCAGTTAAGCCGTCATATGCGGAAAGAAATTCTGGACCTTCTGAAAGATATTGTCTGTCTTTGAATTTTACTATTGAATACTCATAATTAGTTTTTCCATCGTTATTTGTATCTCCAATAATTACTCCTGTTCCGTCTGTGGTGCCTTCAAAAGACCTTGTTACGATTTCTGCTTTTCCATCACCATCAAAATCATATACAAGGAAGTTTATATCAATTTCACAAATTTCATTTGGCCCAATATTTATAGTCCAAAGATAGCTACCATCTAATCTATATGCTTCAATAATTGGATAACATTTTCTTGTTGTAATATCCATATCTTTAGGATTTCGTCTTACAACTATTTCGTATTCGCCATCTCCATCTAAATCTCCGATGCTTGCATCATAAATTGTATAGTCGCAATCAGGATATTCTTTTACAGGAAATGAAATATAATCTTTGCTTTGTGTTTTTGCAGTGTAAGCCTCTTTTTTTATTTCTTTCCCATCTAAAAAGGGAATAACAGTATATTCTTTACCTTTTTTCTTTTTATCTAAAAAATTTGTGATAGATATAGGTTTTTTTGTTAATTTCTTTCCATCTCTATATACATTAAATTTTATATCTTTTGCATCTGTTCCTAAAAATCTCCAGCTTACAAATACGCCTTTTTCAGTTGGAATAGCAGAAACACCTCTAGAAAGATATTCAGCTCTTTCCGGTATTAATTCAAAGTTTGAAAGCTTTTTATCTATATTACTTTCTAGTTCTTTTTGATTGATTTCAGTTTTGTAATCTGCTTTTATAGATATTTCTTGAGCAGTTAAAAGACCCGATAGAAACAATAATGTTGGTAATAGTATGTTCTTTTTCATAATTATCAGAATAAGTCACAATTTTACAAAACGCAAATATTTTAAATAAAAAAAATGAGGATAAGTAAATTTTAAGCTTATCCTCATTAATTGTGTTTATATTTCTCTAGGAATTAGAGACTTAATTCTTTTGCATAAGAAGCTGCACTTTCTCCAGCAATGCGACCTGATGTCCATGCAAAACCTGAAGCCATTCCTTCATATGGAGGATAACTTCTTGGAGAATAATAACCTCCTGCATTTGCTCCTGCTGCATAAAGACCAGGAATTGGCTTATATGTGTTTATATCAAGAACAGCAAGATTTTCATCAACCTTTACTCCTCCTACTGTTCCAAGGAATACAGCACGGCAATCAAATGCATAGAAAGGTCCATCTGATACTGCAAAACGAAGATTTTCAGAACTTTTGCCATAATCTGAATCTTTTTTATTTGCAACCATAGAATTATAGCGTTCAACGTTACTTGTAAAGTCTTTTTCATTGAAACCAACAGCCTTTGCAAGTTCTGAAAGACTATTTGCTTTCCATGCAGTTTTTCCTTTTATAGCTTTTTCTGCAAGCTCTGTGAAATTTCCTCCATTCTTACTAGGGCCTGGTCCTGAATAAGAAAGGCGGAGAGTATTTCCATTTGTATAGCTGTCTAGAGTTGCCTGGTCAACAACAATAAAATATCTTCCTCCTGCTGCATGCCCTACATTTGCCCACCATACAGTGTCATATACAGCATCTTCATTTGCAAAACGACTTCCTGATGCATCAACCCAAAGAAGAGGAGATTGCAAAAGCCATGTAAGTGCTGAATCTGAATAACCTGCAAGTTGTTCTTCACTAGATTCTTGTGCAACCTCAGATTCTGCTAGTTGGCAACCATGTAAAAGAGGAGAGGCGTCCCAATTTTTAGCACCAATTTTTACCATAGCATCAAGACCTTCTCCATTACTTGGCATTCCAATGCTGTTCAAGTATGGTGTTTGAGCTTCTTTCTTTACTCGCTCTACATCGCCTCCAAAGCCACCTGTTGCAACGACTACGGCTTTTGCATGTACAGTAAGCTTACCACCATCTTCTTTTTCTGCAATACAGCCTGTTACTTTTCCATTCTCATAAATTAAATCTGTGAAGCGGGTATTTGTACGGAGTTTTGCACCCATCTTTTCAAGGTTTGCATAAATTTTATCAAAACCTTCTGTTGAATTTCTATACTTATGATAGCTAAATCCCTTATAAGGATCTCCTTCGTGTGCAAATTGAGTTGTCTTTTCCTGGAGGTAAATATCCATACCATATTTCTCAAGCCATTCTACTGTACTTGCAGATTTCTCAATTATTGCACGGGTTAGAGGACCATTTGAAAGATAATTGTTAGCTTCTATAGCTTTTTGTACTGCAGTTGAAACATCTACAGACCAATTATTATCTTTATAAAGTTTAGATTCTTTCTGCCATTTTGTACCAATTGCAAAAAATCCTGATGAAAGACGAGTATTACCACCATAACTAGGTAATTTTTCAAGAATAAGAACGTCTAAACCTTGTTCTGCTGCTGCAAGAGCGGCACCTGTACCACCACCACCTGCACCTGCAATTACAACATCAACAGTTACTTCTTCATCAGCCCCATTTTTTGCAACTTTCTTGTTATAATTTTCGATATTTGCACCAGAAGCTGCAAGAGCTGCTTTTGTAGCTGCAAGAACGGCATTACTTGTAAATGTAGCACCTGATATAACATCTACAGCAAAGCTTTGATTTTTTATAATGCTTTCAGCAAGCTTTGGAGCTGCTTCCTGTCCAACACTAGGAGTTTCTTTTTCAGCATTAATGTCAACTTTTGTAATTTTTCCAGTTTCATCTAAAGAAAGATTTACAGTTACATCTCCCCCGAAACCTTTTTCTGTAGCTGAATAAGTACCAGCTTTTACTGTTTTTGTTCCACAGCTTGTCATTATCAATGAAAGTGATAAAACTGCAGAAGTTAAGAACTTTGTAGTTGTCCTTCCTATCAATTTATTACCTCCGGAATAACTGTATACTCTATTCTAAAAAGCAGATTTTACAAGTCGATTTTTTATTGTCTAAGAAGTGGTTTTTTTTTGGATTAGTTTATATGATATTTTTTATGAATGATTTCAATGCATTTAATATGAGTTTTGAAACTCTAAAAAATATTCGTGAAAATAAATCTGATAAAGATAAACTTTGTTATGAATTACAGTATTATAATAAAAATAATTATAAAAGCTTTATTCATAAAAGCAGTTTTGTCAGTTGTTTATGTCCTCTTGCTTCTATAAATATTGAAACAGACGGGAAAACTTTAGCTTGTAATGCCGGAAATATACTACTTTTTCATGAGCCTGCAACTTTTAGCATTGAAAACATAAAGACTGATGATGGTGTGTTTGTTCTTAATTTAAAAAAGGATTTTTTCGATACAATTTTTATATCTCAAATAGTAGATTGCCCTATTTTTTATGATTTTGTCAGGCTTCCTGAAAATGAAAAATCAAGCAGTCAGTATTTATTTTTTGATTGTTCTTTTTTTTCTCCTGTTGGTATGATTGCCCAGGTTCTTTTTCATCAATCTTCATATACTGAAATAAAAGACATAAAATCTGTAAGAAGTGCATGTACACTTTTTTTTACAGAATTGCATAGATGTCATCAAAAAACTTTACTTGTTTGTGAATCTTCTATGATGCCACAGTATGAGGCAGGACGCTTTTTAAAATATATGGCTGATAATTATCGTTATGTAACACTTGAAATAGCTGCAAGGCATTTTGGTTATAATACATCATATTTTTCTGTGTTGTTTAAAAAACTTGAAAATACAACCTTTTCAAAAAAATTGCAGGAGATAAGAATCGAACAGGCAAAACGCTTCCTTCTTACAACATCTCTTTCTGTTGAAGAAATAATAGAGCTAGTTGGTTTTTCAGAAAAAAGTTATTTCCATAAAACTTTTAAGCTTTTAGTCGGTCTTACTCCTGGTGAATATCGAAAAATCAGATGAATGGATTATAGAATCTACTTCCATCATGGAAGGTTATAAATAGAGCTATTATTGTAAATAAAATAGAAAAAATAATAATTACAGAATCAGATGTTTTTAATTTTTCAGATGAATACCAGCTTCTTTTATTTTTTTTACCGAATCCTCTAAGTTCCATAGCATTACTAACAGTATCTATTCTTTCTA
>JAILNT010000011.1 GCA_024691265.1 Treponema sp.
TACCAATGCAACAAGAAAAAAACAACATTATATAAATCGGAAAATCCACAGATATGTTAAAAAAAAATATTTATATTTTCTCAACATATCATGTGGAATAATTAACTTTTTATTTAGTTTGCTGCAGGAGCTTCAGTTGTAGCAGATGGAGCTTCAGTTGTAGCAGCTGGTGTTGTAGCAGCTTCTTCTGTAACAGTTTCAACAGCAGGTGTTTCTGTAACAGCTGACTCTACAACAGGGGCTTCTGTAGCTGGTGTTTCAGCAGGAGTTGCTGAAGACTCTGTCTTTGATGCACATGATGCAAATGCAAACAATGCAGCTGAAGCTACTAAAGCAACCAAAACTTTCTTTCCTAATTTCATAAAAATATTCCTCCTAATAGGTAAAAAAGTATATATGTTCCGTATTCTATCAATTTATGAAATAAAAATCACAAAAATTATCTAGATTTTGTTAAATTCAGATGTATTTTTTACATATCTGAAGTTATAATTAGACAAAATGGATTTTTTAGGAGAAAATTATGGCAGAAGGATTTAATAAAACTGATGATTTTAAATTTGATATAAAACAATCATTCGGAACACTATCAGAATCTGCAAAAGGCTGGAAAACAGAATTAAATCTTGTATCCTGGGGCGGCAGAGATGAAAAATATGATATAAGGGCATGGGATAGCGAACATAAAAAAATGAGCAAAGGGATAACATTATCAAAAGAAGAACTTCTTGCTCTAAAAGATATCCTTAATCAACATTTTTAATAGTTTGACTACGAAAACTTATAAAACATTTTCATATTGCATGCAAGGATTACCATTCTTGATGACAATTTCATAAATCAATATGAACATCATTGTTTCTGTACTGAATGAAGTTGAAGAACGCAGCTCCATATCAGTACTAGAAAGAATTATTAAAATTGATGCAACTTGATTAAGTGACCATATCTTAGAAGCAGCTGCATATCTTTCCCTGGCTTTTTTACTTGAAAAGCCATGAGATTTCAAATCCAAATCTGAAACATATCCATTTTCTTGTATCTCAAGCCAGCTTTTCAGCATTTTAAAACAATAAGAAAGACCTGCGATAATACCACTAGCAGAAGCTGATTTTAAAAGCAATAATTTCTGAATAATATCTAAAGAATATTCAAATCGCCTGGAAACAGAAGAATTAATATCTGTCATTGCATCAAATAAAGTAAAAGCAGATTCTTCTTTATTGTGCGATAAAATTGTCTCTATTTCTTTTTCTGTTACAACATGACCTTGAGGAAAACAGTTAAATACCACCGTAGAAGCATTTCTTAAAGCTTCTGTATTATTTTCAACATAATCAAGAAGCAATTGTATTCCATCTGGAGTTATGCCATAACCATTTTTTTTATAAAGATTTAGTATCCAGCCTTCTTTTCGGTTGTCGAACATTTCCCAAAAGATTTTTTTATTTTCTTTAGGAATCAAGGCTTCAATTTTTTTATCAATACTAATTTCATCAGAAACTAAAATAAGATTAGCAGATGAAAGTGATGAAACAGATGATTTCAAGAGGGCTATATCCTCTTTTGTCTTTAACAATTCTGTATTATACAGAACAACAAAGGTAAAAGAGGAAAAAAGATTTCCATTCTGGAGCTGCTCAATAACTTCTTTAAGACGAACATCAGAACAATAGTATTTATACTCATCTATACTACCATATTTTTTTATAGCAGCATTTTTAAGTTTAGCTATAGCCTCAGCCCGTTCACCGGCTTCAGGCCCTGTATAAAGATAAATTGGACAGCTCATCAAAATTATTTATTATTCTTCTTCAAATTTAGACTCGAACAACGATGCGATAGCATCAACAGCTTCTTTTTCATCAACACCATCAGCTTTGAGGGTAAGAACTGAATTATAGCTTGCTGCCATAGTTATTACACCCATGATAGATTTTGCATTAACCGAAGTAGAATCTTTCTCCAAAGTTAATTCACAAGAAAACTTGTTAGCTGTCTGTGCGATAATAGCGGCAGGACGTGCATGAATACCAGCTCTGTTGCGTACTGTTAAAAGTTTCTCTGTCATAAAAAACCCTCTTAAATAATTTATAATTTAGTAAGAATCATCGACACCATAATAGGCAGTCTGTGCTTCCCCAGTTTCTATCCATTTCAGAACATTCTGGTTGAATTCCTTTGCAGAATTATAACCCATTGATTTCAACCTTTCATTCATGGCAGCAGCTTCAATAATTATAGGAAGATTACGGCCAGGCTTTACAGGTATCTCAAGAATAGGAATTTTTACACCTAGTAAATCAGTTGTATGATGTTCTGTTCCTAATCGGTCATAAATCTTATTACTATCCCATTCTTCAAGCTGAACAACAAGCTGTACTTCTTTCTG
>JAILNT010000017.1 GCA_024691265.1 Treponema sp.
GGTGCAGAAGGCATGAAGGAAAGAAATTATGAAAAAGCAAAGCTTCTTTATGATTATCTTGATTCAAGCGACTATTTCCATGCAACAGCAGAAAAAGGCAGCCGTTCTATCATGAACGTTCCATTCCTTACTAAAGTAACAGACCCAGATGAAGCTAAAGCTATAAATGACAAATTTGTAAAGGGTGCTGCTGCCATAGGTCTTGTAAATCTTGCAGGACATAGGCTTGTAGGAGGAATGAGAGCTTCTATATACAATGCTATGCCAATAGATGGCGTAAAAGCTTTGATTGCATACATGGAAAAATTCGCAAAAGAAAATGCTTAAAAAAGCATCTACAAAAAACTAGGAGTATTTTATGTACAAGATACAGACATTAGATAGAATTAGTTCTGTTGGTTTAGATAATTTTCCTCATGATGATTATGAAATTGCTTCTGAAATCTTAAATCCTGATGCAATACTTGTTCGTTCTCATGATATGTTGAGTATGGAATTAAATGGAAATATAAAGGCTGTAGCTAGAGCCGGAGCCGGAACCAACAACATTCCATGTAAAAAACTTGCTGAGCAGGGTATTGTTGTATTCAATACGCCTGGAGCTAATGCAAATGCAGTAAAAGAGCTTGTAATTCTAGGTCTTTTACTTGCAAGCAGACCTGCAATCGCAGCTAACAAATGGGTAGATTCATTAGCAGGGAAAGGTGCAGAGATACCAACACTTGCAGAAAAGGGCAAAAAGAATTATATCGGTAATGAACTTAACGGTAAAACTTTAGGTGTAATAGGTCTTGGAGCTATTGGTGCTATGGTTGCTAATACTGCAATAGAGTTAGGAATGAATGTAATTGGTTATGACCCATTTATTTCTGTTGATGCAGCATGGAGATTAAACAGAGAGATAAAACATGCAGAAACTCTTGATACTCTTTTCTCTAAAGCTGATTACATTACATTACATGTTCCAGAAACACCAGAAACAAAAGGTTTCATTAATACATCTACTATCCGCAATATGAAAACAGGTGTAAAAATTATTAATATTGCCCGTGGAGGACTTATCAATAATGAAGATATTCTTGAAGCTTTAAAATCAAAAAAAGTAGCTTGTCTTGTAACAGACTTTGCAGCTGAAGAACTTCTTAATAATGAAAACATAATTTGTCTACCACATCTTGGAGCTTCAACTCCAGAAGCAGAAGATAATTGTGCAGTAATGGCAGTAAAGGAACTTAGAGACTTTTTGGAAAGAGGAACTATTGAACACAGCGTAAATTTCCCTACCTGTAAATTTGATACTCCAATTCCAAAAGGCGGTACAAGACTTTGTATAAGTAACAAGAATGTTGCCGGCGTTGTATCAAAATTTACAACAGTACTCGGTAATGCAAATTTTAATATTGCAAGTATGTTAAATCAAAACAAAAATGACCTTGCCTATAATCTTATTGATGTAGATGGTCTTGTTGATGAAAATACTATAAAAGCACTTTCAGAAATTGAAGGTGTTATCAATGTTAGAGCAATAACAGCATAGTAATTCAATAAACAAAAAAGGGTAGCTTTTTAATTTATACATAAAAAGCTACCCCTTCTTTTTCTTATTATTTCTTACACTTTTTACAGCAAATAAATATTATTTTTGTGCAAGAAAAGTTTCTGTAGAATTATCATAGAAAGCTAAAACTTCTTTCGCAAAAAGAACATCAAGACTATCTTTATAAGAAACAATCTTAGAAACATAATTCAATGTTATCTGCGGAGTATTGTTGTTTCTAACTTTGTTTGTTCCTGCATTATACATAGCTAAAGCAGCAATTTCATTTCCTGCTGTATCAAGACAAAATCTAAGATGTGACATGCCATATTTTGCAGAAACATAAGGGTTGAAAAAATCTTCTTCTTCCAATTTTGGAAAAGATTTATTATTCAACTGAAACAAACCTCTGTCGATAGAGCTATTCTTATTTTTATTTACGGCTCTAACTTTATAATTGCTTTCAGTATGAGCCAAAGCAAATGCCAATGAGAATGGAATATCATTCTTATCAGCTTCTTCAAGAATTGCCAATGCTACATCTCTATCTTCTGTAATATGAATATAGAACCATTCAACAGCAGCTCTGGAAAACGGTTGTCTGTACAAAGAAAGTCCAGCATCAACTTTTTTATTAAAATCCAAAGCTTTTAAATTTAATGAAGTAGAAGGAATTGGCGTTTCCTTTTCTTCATCAGGAGTACTTTCAAACGATGCTACATCTACAAAAAATTGATTTTCATTAACTTTTGAAACAGAATCTGTATCTTCAACAGGGAAAAAAACAAAAATCAATGTGCATGGAACAAGAAGGAAGAAACTAAGAAGTAAAGTTCCAAAGAGCAGTTTGAAAGAGTGCATACTAGATGCATTATCACTTTTCATAAAAAACACCTCTCTCTAAAGCTGTATATAAAAATAGCAGCATTTAGAGATTTTGGAGGTATTCTTTCACAAATAAAATATAAATGCAATAGATAGCAACAAATGTTAGTAAACAGTAACCTAAATCAAAACAAAATCAGTTATACAAAACAACTTCATTTGAAGAAAGATATTGTTTTAACTCTTCATTAGAACTTTCAAAATCGCTTTTTTTTACAAAATATACATACTGGGCATGTTTTGCAGAAAGTTCATTAATATAATCTTCTACAAAAGGCTTTCCTAATGCAATAAGTTCAGAAGGAATAGAAAAACCTGCTATAGAAACACAATCCTTTAAGCGTCTTGCAGAATGTTTCATACAGGCTGTGAACACTTGTGCATACTCTGCATTTAAAGCATTTTTATCAGCAATAGCTTCCATGAAGATGAAGCTATTTTTTTCATCTAAAATCTTGAGCTCATCACGCATAGAAGCTAAAAGTTCTTCGTTATATTCACCTTCATTCAAAGGTTCAATAAGTTTCCATGAGATGGATTTTGCAGGAATAGAATCCAGCATAACTTCTTTATCATCTTTATTAAACAATTTAAAATCTTTTGCATAAAATAACTTTTCAAGCTTCATTTCTTGTTACCACCTAAAAAATAAAGACCTCGCAAACCAAAATGATTCTGGCTGGAGGTCTTTTCATAAAATAATCATGAGATATACAAAACACAGAGTTTAATTTATTCAACTACTCTGTTAATATCTTGATAACTTCGGCTTTATCTTGAGTCTTCAAAATCTGCTGACGCTTTTCTGCACTCTTAAACAGAAGGCTTACTTCTGCTAAAAACTGCAAGTGAGGTCCTGTTTTGTTAACTGGAGACAATGTCATAATAAATATACGGCATGGCTCCTGGTCAAGAGAATCAAAGTCTACAGGATTATCTGAAATACCGATACATGCAACCAAATCAGAAACTGTATCAGTTTTTCCGTGAGGAATTGCTATTCCGTGTTTCATACCTGTCGACATCTTACGCTCGCGGTCTAGCACACATTCACGTGCAGCCGCCTTGTCGGTTACCTTACCAGCTTTGGCAAGGAGTTCCAACATCTCATCAATTATTTCTTCTTTTGTAGTTCCTTTGAGATGAAGGTCCACCGTGTCAGGTGTTAATACTGTTCTTAAGTCCATAGCATTTAGTGTATGTTTAGTTAAAATAAAAGTCAAGAAAAAAAATATCTACAGCCTTTAAATTTCCTTTATCTTCGCTTTTTTACCTATATGAACTAAGCAATAGATTCTATAAAAACAAGTGATTTTTGTCTTATAAATAATCAATTTATAAATAAAACATTTTACATTTTTTACATTTCATATATATTAGTAAAATTATGACTGATATACAGAAATTTTTTGCTGATGTTGAAAGAATAAGAAAGCACAACCGTGCAGACAACAATGGTAATTATGATGCTAGAAAGGCATGTAACCAGATTTCTTCTTTATTTGAATCAAATAACCCAGGACTTGGAGAATTGCCAGCTTCATTTTCAAACTACTGGTTAAATACATTCATAGAACCAGTATTCAATAGCGGAGATGCAAATGCTATTGAAAATGAACCAACTCAAGAACACTTAGACAAGCTTGCTGCCATGCAGTCTATCATTGACGGGCAAACAGATTTTACAGAAACTCTTTCAGATGATGACTGGAAAGAACTATGTACTCTCACAAATCTCGAAGCCGAAGATTTACCAATGGATGTTCTAGAATCCATGATGACACTTTTCGTAGATAAGAAGGCATTTTAAATGAAAGACGACACTAGAGCTTTATATAAATCATGCTCACAATGTCCAAGAAGCTGTAAAACAAACAGACTCGAAGGCAAAAAAGGTTTCTGCGGAGAAACAGAACCTTTAAGGGCTGCTAGTGCCTGTCTGCATTTTGGAGAAGAACCTCTTGTTACAGTATTTGGAGGAAGCGGAGCTATATTCTTTACAGGCTGTAACCTGCATTGTGCATTCTGTCAAAACTATCAAATAAGTCAATTAGGTATGGGAGCCGAAGTTTCTAAAGAAAACTTTGTGAAAATCTGTCTTGAACTCCAAGCTAACGGAGCTGAAAATATAAATCTTATTACAGGAAGCCATGCAATACCAGTTCTTGCTGAATATATTGCAGAAGCTAAATCAAGCGGCTTAACACTTCCTATAGCATGGAACAGTTCTGCCTATGAGTCAGTTGAAAGTCTTGAATTGTTAAAAGGTCTTGTTGATATATGGCTTCCAGACATGAAAACATTGAATTCAATGATGAGTAAAGAGCTTTTCCAGGCAGAAGATTATCCTGCAGCATGTAAAAAAGCTATCAGATGGATGATAAACAATACTCCTCTTAACATCATGACTATTAAGAAAAATGGCGAAGAAAGAGAAAAAATGATGTCAGGGACAATAATAAGACATCTTTTTTTACCTGGAAGAATGGAAGATACAATAATGACATTAGACTGGTTAAAAAATCATGCTGATGGAAAAGCATGCATATCTTTAATGTCACAATATACACCTGTAGAATTTTCAGAAAGAAAAGAATCTCTGGACTCTTTTCAAAACAGACTTGTAAATAAATCAGAAGATAATGAATTAAGAGAGCTTATAGAAGGATATAGTTTTGAATATCTTTTCTATCAGGATTTATCAGATGATACAGATTGGCTTCCAGATTTCAACAGAACTCAACCGTTTAGTAACGCTTTAGCAAAGCCTATTTGGCATTGGTCGAAAGGATTTCTTAAAAATAACCAAAATTAGCAAATTATATTTATGCTTTTAAATAAATCTATGATATAATTTATTGCATGAATAATACAAAACGTGCTGAACGACTGCATAAAGAGAGAAAGCTTGAAAAAGCAACAGGTATCGTAGTTCCTCTTGGAGCTTTAAGAACAAATGATTCTCCTGTAATAGGAGAATATCCTTCATTAAAACTTCTTATAGATTTCTGTAAGAAAAGCGGATTAAAAGTTCTGCAATTACTGCCGGTGAATGATACTGCAATGCAATCTTCTCCATATAGCAGCGTATCTGCTTTTGCACTGCATCCGATATATATATCAATAACAGCACTTCCTGAATATCAGAAAGCCTGTGAAAAAGATGCTGCCATAAAAGCAGATTACGAAGCTTTTATAGCAAAATATAAAAACGACAGCCGTTATGACTATGAAACGATATTAAACGAAAAAATGGTCCTGCTAAAAAGAATATATAATTACGCAGGACAATCTACAAAGCAAAACGTTTTCATAAAAGAAAACCCATGGGTTGTACCTTACGCAGTATATAAACAATTAAAAAGCGAACATAATCAGGCATCATGGAAAGAATGGCCATCAAAATATCAGTTTTTAACAGAAGATGAAATAAGCGAAAGATGGAAAACAGCTGCTTATAGATTATCTCATAATTTCTATGTATGGACACAAATAAGGGCAGCCGAACAATTCTCTCAAATCGCAGAATATGCAAAAGAAAACAAAATCATCTTAAAAGGCGATTTACCAATCATGATGAATGAAGATTCTTGTGATTGCTGGGAGAAAAAAGAACTATTTGATACAAAGAACAGAGCAGGTTCTCCTCCTGATTTTGAAAATCCAGTAGGACAGAATTGGGGCTTTCCAACTTACAACTGGAAAATAATGGAAAAAGAAAATTATGCATGGTGGCATAACCGCATTCTTCAGGCAGCAAAATATTATAAAGCATTCAGAATAGACCATGTATTAGGTTTTTTCAGAATCTGGTCTATACCAGAAGAAGAAAATGATGGCAGAATGGGACATGAAAATCCCTGTGTTACAATAAAAAAATCTCTTTTATTATCTTTAGGTTTCAGTGAAGAAAGAATAAAATGGTTGAGCGAACCTCATTTGGCAACAAATATAGTGAATGACAGAAATGCCTTAAACGAAGTATGCGTGAAATTACCTAATGAGGAACTTTGGAATTTCAAAGCTACAATAAAAGGACAGAAAGATATCGAAAGAATTCTTTCAAGATATTCCGAACAAGATAGAAATGCAATTCTTTCAAAATGGACAGACAGAGTATTTATACCAGTAAATAACGATGCTAAAAACTGTAAAGATGAATTGCTTCCATACTGGCTTCACGAGCAGTCAACTCCATGGCAATCTTTGTCACAGGAAGAAAAAGACATACTCAATAAGCTTTTCTACAATCTACATGAAGAAAATGAAAAGCTATGGGAAGAACAGGGTGAAAAATTACTTGGAGAACTTGTAAATCAAACTGATATGATAGCCTGTGCAGAAGATTTAGGGGTATCATTAAACTGTGTTCCAAAAGTACTTGATAAAAAAGCTATATTAGGTTTAAGAGTCATAAGATGGTGTAGAAAATGGACTGAAGAATGGCAGCCTTTTATTGATTTTAATGATTATGACAAACTTTCTATATCAACAACTTCTGTACATGATTCTTCTACATTAAGACAATGGTGGAATACAGAAAAAGATAGTGTAAAAGCTTTTATAAATAAAAATAAGACAGATGACGAAAACATATCTTTCGAAAGTCAATTCTCATCAAAAGAAGCAAGATTTGTGCTAAAGAATGCAGCAACAACAAACAGCAGCTGGTTTGTTTCCCCTCTACAAGATTTTCTCTATATGGAAGATAAATATTATGCAGAAGATGAAAATTCAGAGAGAATAAACATTCCTGGAACAGTTTCCAAATTCAATTGGACATACAGATTAGCTGTTACAATTGAAGAACTTATAAAAGATAAAGCACTTATAAAAGATATAAAAGAATTGGTAACTATACACAAACCAACTTCTAAAGCATCAAAGGAAAAATGAAAATATAACTGAAATCAGGAGCGAGCTATAAATATGTATAAATCAAGTTTTTTGAATATTTCTTATAACGAATTTCATATAAGTAAAATTGTTCGTGATGCATGTAAATTTGATGAAAGGCTTTATGCATCAACAGGAAATGTGATACTTGCAGATTTAACAAGTGTTAGAACTTTCCAAACTAAACTAAATGCTTTATTTGATAAAAAAGGCATGAGTGATAAAAGAGTTTCTGCAGGTGACTTAAATGCAATGGCTCTAATTGATGAGATATTTCATTATATGTGTGCATTGTATAGAAGGAATAAAGAGCCAAACTTATTTAAAGATGCAATAGCTGAGCTTCAAAGAATATATGGAAAAGAAGAAATTGATAAAGAATTATATGCATTCATGGAGCAGTTTCCTCCTGTAGAAGTTTATCAGAGAAAGATTTCTGCAGAAGAATATTTGAACGGCTCTGCCCCGGAAGCTGTAACAGGAAGAGAAAGAACAAACAGAGAAGCAACTTTAGAAGAGCTGGTATTACTTCACCTTGCAAATGAAGACCCTGCATTTCGTCCTTTCAATATAATGTTTGGTGATGCAAAACTTAAAGAAAGTCCTTTGTATGAAAAAATATGGGACACATTACAGGCATTCATAAAATCAAAGCCATTCTTTGGAGGTTTTGACCATGACCTTATCAATCTTTTACGAGAACCTTATGTATATAGCCCTGACAGCTTGAAAGAACAGCTTGACTATATAAGAACTCATTGGGGTTCTTTATTAGGAGACTGGATAAAAAGACTTTTAGGCGGAATAGACACTATCTCAGAAGAACAGAAAGCTACATGGCACCCAATCACAGGAGGCGATGTTGAAGTTAGTGTTCCAAGTTATGAAAGTCTTATAAAAGAATACGAAAGATTCAGTCCTGACAGAGAATGGATGCCAAGAGTAGTTCTGATGGCGAAAACAGTACTTGTATGGCTTGACCAGCTTACAAAAAAGTACAATAGACCTATTACAACATTAGACCAGATACCAGATGAAGAACTCGACACATTAAGAGATGAAGGCTTTACGGGACTATGGCTTATAGGACTTTGGGAAAGAAGCCAGGGCAGTAAAAGAATAAAGCAGATATGCGGAAACCCAGAAGCTGCTGCCAGTGCATACAGTCTTTATAACTATGAAATAGCAGGAAATTTAGGAGGCTGGCAGGCTCTTGAAAATCTTAGAGGAAGATGCTGGGCAAGAGGAATAAGACTTGCTAGCGATATGGTTCCAAACCATACAGGTATGGACTCTAAATGGGTAACAGAACACCCAGACTACTTTATACAAAGAAGAGATAATCCTTTCCCTCAATATTCGTACAATGGAGAAAACTTAAGTCATGATGGCAGAGTAGGAGTATATCTTGAAGACCACTATTATTCAAAATCAGACTGTGCAGTTGTATTCAAAAGAGTAGATAACCAAACAGGAGATGTAAGATATATCTACCACGGAAACGACGGAACAGGAATGCCTTGGAATGATACAGCCCAAATTGATTTCTTAAACCCAGAAGCAAGGGAAGCTGTAATACAGGAAGTCCTTCATGTTGCAAGAAATTTCCCTATCATAAGATTTGATGCCGCGATGGTTCTTGCGAAAAAGCATATAAGAAGATTATGGTATCCAGAACCTGGACATGGAGGAGATATAGCAACAAGAAGCCAATATTCTCTTTCAAATGAAGAATTTGACAATAGAATTCCAAATGAATTCTGGAGAGAAGTAGTAGACAGAGTTGCAACAGAACTTCCTGATACATTACTCCTTGCAGAAGCTTTCTGGATGATGGAAGGTTACTTCGTACGTACACTTGGCATGCATCGTGTATACAACAGTGCATTCATGAACATGCTGAAAAAAGAAGAAAACCAGAAGTATCGTGACACCGTAAAAAATACAATCAAGTTTGACCCTCAAATATTAAAACGCTATGTAAACTTCATGAACAATCCTGATGAAGAAACAGCAGTAGCACAATTTGGCAAGGGAGATAAATACTTTGGAGTATGTACACTCATGATTACAATGCCAGGTCTTCCAATGTTTGGACACGGACAAATAGAAGGCTTTGAAGAAAAGTATGGAATGGAATATACAAAAGCCTATAAGAATGAAAGTCCTGACCAGGGATTAGTTGCAAGACACTGGCATGATATATTCCCTCTTATAAAGAAACGATACTTATTTTCTGGCGTTGAAAACTTTTTATTCTATGACGTATGGAATAACGGTGTCGTAAATGAAAATGTATTTGCCTATTCAAACGGTACTGGAAACGAGAGAGCCATTGTATTCTACAATAATAAATATGATATGGCTTACGGTTGGATAAAAAACTCTGTTCCTTATGCAGTAAAAAAAGCTAACAGTGATGATATAAAGCTAAAGACAAGAACTCTTGCAGAGGGCTTGAACCTGAGCCGAGGAGCAAATAAGTTCTGTATCTTTAGAGAGGACAGAAGTAATATCTGGTACATAAGACGTAATGATGAAATTTTCAATAACGGTCTTTTCGTAAATCTAAAGGGCTTTGAGTCACAAATACTTCTTGATATACACGAAGTAGTAGATGATGACAGCCACAAGTACCAAACCATCTGCAACTACCTGAATGGAAAAGGCAGTGAAAATTTACAGACAACATGGGAAGAACTTGCATATAGAGAAATATATGATTTCATGAAAACAATTCTCACAGAAAAGTTCTATGAATCAATACATCTTATATTTACTCCAGAAGTACAGCTAAAAGAAAAGAAGTTAGAATCACCTTCCCTAACAAATATTCTTGCTTCAACAAAAGGCAAAGTAGTAGAATTTTACGAAATAGCAAAGAAATATGCTGGAAAGAAAGATGATAATATCGATGAAGAAATAGCCTGTAAACAATTCTGTAATGCAATCAAATACCTTGTAACAGAATATAAACAGGCACAGGGACTTGCAAAAAGCAGAATGCAAAAAATATCTTTGCAGTACAAAAATACAAAGAGACCTGCATTCAAAGATAAATTTGTTACTCTCTTGTTCAGAGGAATACAATCTCATGAATATTCAGCAGAAATCTTAGCTTCACTTGCTCTTGCAATGCCTTTAGGTAAACATTTCATGAAAAAACTTGCAATGGAAAGAAAGCTTACTGAATTTATCATAGCTCCAGGTATGGACAAAAATGATATCAGGAGAATATTCCACAAAGCAATAGAACTATCTGCGGTAAAAGATTTCAGTTTCGGAACAAAGCAACAAATAAAATCAACTTATGATGTAGCTTGTATGATAGCTTCAGGTCCTGAATCTTACTCTCTTTGCGGGGCAAATGATTACGATGGCATAAAATGGTTTAACCAGGAACAAATGGACGAAAGCCTCTGGTATCTATTTGCATCAAATGCAATGGGAGCATTAAAGGTAAGGAGAGAACAGATTTATATTCTGTTACAAGGTATTTGATTGCATTACAGAATTGTTTACAGGCTATTTCTTCATCGATATTATCA
>JAILNT010000027.1 GCA_024691265.1 Treponema sp.
GGATGAGACATTTGCTTTATTAAAGAGTAATGTAAAAGTTACTAAAGAGAGAATTCCTGCTGCAACACAGCTTTTTACACCGGACTGGATTGTTCGTTATATGGTTGAAAACAGTCTTGGCAGGCTGTGGGTAGAAGGACATCCAGATGATAGTTTAAAGGCTGGATGGAAGTATTACCTTGAAGAGGCAGAGCAAGAACCAGATGTTCAAAAGCAACTTGACGAAATAAGAAAAGAATATGCAGAGTTAAGACCGGAGGATATTAAGATTATTGATCCTTGTATGGGTAGTGGACATATTCTGGTATATGCATTTGATGTGTTGATGCAGATATATGAAAGTTCCGGATATACCCAGCGAGATGCTGCAGTAAGTATATTAGAAAACAATTTATATGGTTTAGATATAGATGAACGAGCAGCCCAGCTTGCTTATTTTGCTGTTATGATGAAGGCAAGGCAGTATAATCGTAGAATCCTTAATGATTACGTAACTTGCAATGTATATGCCATAAGGGAGAGTAATGGAATAGATAGAGATGCTTTAAATTTACTCGGTGAAGCAAAAAATATTGGAGAAAAGTTAGTAGATACGTTTATTGATGCAAAGGAATATGGCTCTATTCTTAATGTTGATATTACAGCAGACCAGTTGGCTTTAATAGACTCTAAGATTGATGAGTTGAAGAATAAAACAAGTTTCTCAGATGTTTTTGAGGCTGCAAATTCAGATGTTATTTTTGAAAATGTTGTACCATTATTGCTTCAAGCAAAGCTAATGGTGCAGAAATATGATGCAGTTATAACAAATCCTCCATATAGAGCTGTAGCTGATTGTACAGATAAACTTAATTCATATGCTAAAAAAAAATATCCTGACAGTAAGAATGACTTAGCTACAATTTGTATGGAAAAAACCTTATACATGTGTGCTGACAAGGGCTATATGGCAATGATTAATATCCCTGTATGGATGTTTCTCTCTTCGTTTGAGTGTTTAAGAAATAAGATTTTATCAAAGAATACCATGATAAATATGCTACATTTTGGGAGGGGTGTATTTGGATCAGATTTTGGAACAACAGCATTTGTGTTCAGAAAAAAAATGACACATGATTATGTAGGAGTTTACAGAAGACTATTTGAGAAGCAGGGAGCTGTAGATTCAATAGAAGTCAAGGAAAGATGGTTTTTTGAAGGAAAAGGAAAATACTTGGCTAAACAGGAAGGATATATGTCAATCACCGGAAGCCCTGTGGCTTATTGGGCAGGAGATAAGGTCTTAGAAGCTTTTAGGGATGGAACTCCGATGGGGATTATCTCTCCGCCAAAACAAGGAAGTACAGTAGGAAACAATGATAAGTTTTTACGACTATGGTTTGAAACACTGCAGAATAAAAAGAAATGGTTTCCATGTCTCAAGGGGGGACCATTCCAAAAATGGTATGGAAATCATAACTATGTTTTGAATTGGGAAAATGATGGCGCTGACATAATTGCAGGAGGAAGGCAGACTATAAGGAATTCTAACATGTTGTTTAAAAAGGGAATATCTTGGACCAGAGTCACTATAGGAGCATCTTCATTTAGAATAATGCTGAAAGGCTATTTCTTTGAAAGCGCTTCAGGTGTATGTTTTCCAACAACAAAGACTAATTATATTCTAGGTTTATTAAATTCCAAGATAGTTCAGGCTTTTGCAGAAATGCTAAATCCGACAGCAACTTTACAGTCAGGTGATTTGGCAAGAATACCAGTTGTTATAGATGAGAATATGGTAGAAGTTGTAGAAAAAGCAGTAGATGAATCCATTGAAATAGCAGAACATGATTGGGATTCTTTCGAAACATCGTGGGATTTTAAAAAACACCCATTAATATAACTATAGGAGGCTGCATATGGCAGAACTAAACCTTAAACAAATAATAGATAAACTTAATACTGAGTTTATTGGTGAAACTCGTAAACTGGTGTTTTGGTATGATGATAAAGCTGAATTTGAAGAAGATATGGAGTCGGTAGAATTAGATAATGCTAAAGTATACAAGCTGACAAAGGATAACCAATTCTACACGAAGTATTTTCTTGAAAGAAAGGACAGGGAGACTAATTATCTGATTTATGCTCCATTTCCTAAGCCTGAGGTAAAGGATAATCACTTAGAAGATACGATGCTTTACTCTAAGCGATTCTTTGCGGATCGAGCTTCTTTGCTTTCAGTTGATTTAGGAATTGAAGAAAAATACAAGCATGTTATAGAGAAACATATCAAATTTTTTGCTAATAAAGAAAGAACTCAGAGATTCTATGATTTAGAGATTGAGAATTTTAATGAGGAGAATATTCTTGTAGGTCTTTTGAGTGCTATATGTAAGACGCGTACATGCTCTTTTGAAGAGGTGCTTAGAATTATTCTTACTGAGGGAGAACTTGAGGACAGTAAGTATCTTGAAGAGATGGAAAAGTATGGTCTAAAAGATGCCTTTTGGAAATTATGTGAGCAGCAATTTGGTTATGTAGATAGTGATCCAACTCTTGAGAAACTTGTTGTTACATTGTTTGTTACTTATTCTGATAGGTATATGCAA
>JAILNT010000054.1 GCA_024691265.1 Treponema sp.
TGATGAGAAAAAATAGAAAATGAAAGCTTCAACGAAATATCCGATATTAATAGTTATTCTTTCCCTTGTAATTCTTTCTGGTTTACTTAGTATGATTGCTTTCAGGCAAATTCCTAAAAATAAGCTTTGGGAAGATTATACCGTTATGTATGCTTCTGTTTCTGTTCCTGAAAAAGAAGTTTTGTCTGTACTTGAGCAGAGTAACTGCAAGGACGTTGTTTCATTATCTTTGCAATCTGATATTCTAGATGAAAATGCTTTTGCAAATACAATGGCTCCTGTTCGTTTTATAGAAGATAGTTCTATATCAAATGATTCAGCCAGTGCTGGAAAAATTTCTTTGGAAAATAAATATATTTATCCGGCTCTAAAAAAAATGTATTTTTTTGATGAGCAGAAGGAATATCAGCTTTATTATATTCCAGATGAATATATTGAAAATATAGATGCAGCATTAGAAATTTTGCAGGAAAAATATCCTGCTTCTTGTGGAATAGATTCTTATTCGTCTTTTCCTTTGTTTGTTCCTGTTGTTTGTATTTTATTATTTGGATTTTTCCTTTTCTGCTCTGATAATAAACTTGTATTTTCTTTACTTTCTATTTTTCCTCTGATTTTCATTTTACTTGTGCCTAATAGTGTAAATGGTGCTGCTATTTGTATTTGTTTGTATGGCTTATTTTTAATACAACGCTTATGGAAGAGAAATAAAGCTATTCGTTATGGTGTTCATAATGTTTATATAGCAATTTCACTTATTGCACCATTTATCCTTTGTATAGCTTCTTCTTTTAGAAATTCAATTCTTTATATTGTAGCTTTGATTTGTGCTGCCTCTGTATTATATTTGTATTCGATAATAGAAACACGTTCAAGAAGTTTTGTTCCTATATTGTCAGCTTCTTTCGTTCCTGTTCTGACTAAAACAGCTGCTGATTATCTTTTTGTATGTGCTGCTGCTATTTTAGTACAGCTTGTTGTTTCTTTTATCCCATCGCAGCAAAGTTCTTCTAAGTTTGCATCTAAAAATATGATGTTGCCGTCTCCAGTTTCTTCTAATAAAAAAGAACAAGAGACATTACCTGATTTACAAAATTATTTTAAGTGGATATGGAATATAAAAACTTTCCCATTCAAAAATCTTGATGTCAATGAAAAATTGAAACCATATTCAGATGTAAAATATGGTGATTCAATTATTGTTCCCAGGTACAAAGAAACAGGAACAGCTGATAAACTTAGTATAAAAGAAGATACAACGCCTTTATTTGTTTTTGATGAATCATTTTTTAATTCTGTGTTGGAAGATATTGATAAACTTCCTTCATCAGCTTTTGAAAAAGTTCTCAAGATTCAAAAAAGTGATGTTGTATATTTGTATACATATAGAACTAGTAGTGAAGCTTTTAGTTCTTTTAGCCTGATAATAGTACTTTGCTCTGTTTGTATCCCCTTGGGAATGGCAGTGCATTATATAATTGGAAGAAGAAAACAGTATGCCCATAGTATCTAATTTTACAATAACAGAAAAAAGTTCATTCACTAGTGCTGTTCGTGCTTATTTGCCGAAAGAAGCTATTGTTCCCTTTATGCAGGAAAATAACTGTAGATGCCGTTCTCTTGTGAAAGCTGGTGATGTTGTAAGAGAAGGTCAAGTTATTGCTTCTCCAGTCTCTATAATACAGAATGGTATGTCAGCAAATATTCATTCTCCTCTGCCTGGAACTGTAAAGGAAATACGCTCTGTATCTTTACCTGATGGAAAAAGAAGTTCTGCAGCAGTTATTTCTGTTCATGGAGCTTTTTCTTTTTTAGGTAAAAAGAATTTTCCTGCTGAATGGAGAATGTTTTCACCTGAAACTTTACAAAGAATGATTGCTGATAAGGGAATAATAAATACTTTTGAAACTCCTTACAGTCTTGCATCCCAGATAGGAAAAATGAGACCTGGTGCAAGAAGATTTGTAGTAGTAAGACTTTTTGATGAAGACCCAAGCCGAATGACAGATTCTTTTGTTTCAAATCAATATCCGGCACAGGTTGCAGAGGGAATTGCAATAATTGCTACAGCTCTTCAGGCAAATGGGGTTATTGCTATTTATTCTAAGAAAGATAATTGTCCTTTAACACAGGAAATTACATCTAGATTTTTTGAAAAAATCCCTTTTATTGCTATTCCTGCAGATACAAGTAAATACCCTTGCGGCTATAAGGCTGAACTTATGGCTGCCGTTAAAAAATCTGCAAAAGAAACTTCTATTTTTGCAAAAATTACACATAGAGAACTTTTTATAGACCCTGAAACAGCTTATTCTGTTTATGAAGCTGTTGTTTGTGGTGTGCCTGTATTGAGTAAATTTGTTCATGTTACAGGAGATTGTCTAAAAACTGCTGCTATGTTCAAAACTTGTATAGGAACTTCTATAGGTTTTCTTGCTTCTCAATGTGGTGGATTTATAAGAAATCCAGCAAAAATAATTGTTAACGGACTTTATGCTGGCAATGCTGTTGCTTCTTTAGATACTCCTATAACAAAGATTGTGAAGTCTATTACATTTCTTCCTCTTTCTGAAATGATAGATCCTTTCTATGTTTCTTGTGTGAGGTGTGGAGAATGCAGAAGAGCTTGTCCTCATGGTTTGTATCCTGAT
>JAILNT010000098.1 GCA_024691265.1 Treponema sp.
TACACTAAAAGGATTTTATTCCCCTAGTGTATTTCCTATTCATATCTTTTAGTGAGTTACATCTTCTGTAGCCTGAATATTTTTTATAATTTCAGCAGCATCTGGAGAAGAAAAGAATTTGTATGTTGATTCAGGTACTAAAGACTTTATCTTTTCCACATCACCAGCTTTCAATAAAGTTCTTACTGAAGATGCACTTATTGCATTTCCATCTATTTCTTTTCTAGCTATTATATGACACTGGATACCGGCTTCAGGAAGCGAAGAAGAAAGGACTTCATTATATATTGAAGTTACAAAACTTGTTTTTTCTTCTCCAACATACCTTTCTGTAATATTCAAAGCTTTAGCAATCTTCTTAAAAACCTCTATATCGAGTTTTGCATGGCTTCTTACAACAGTTTCTTCATCTTTTAAAAAGTAACTCGGAAATGTTGCATTACTTATAATGTAAGGACCACTTTCATGATATACAATATTTTTAATGTGAGCTGTTCCCTCTTTTATAAGCCTTTTTCTTACATAAAATGGAACAAGAGAAGCGTCTTCACTTACCATAAATAAATGCAAGACATCACAGTTTGAAGCAGCCTTTTCTATAAGATACAAATGTCCGTTTGTAAATGGATTTGCATTCATAACGATTGCAGCAGCTTTTCCCTCTTTTTTATCTTGTTCAAGATTTTTTATATAGCTTTCAAAGCCATCTTTCTTGTTTTCCATGAAAACTAGGGCGTCATCAACTCTTGCAATTTCATAAAAGCCAAGGTCACCAAAAAACTTTGCAGTTTTGATTTTAGTATATAAGAAAAGATGAAAGTTACCTCGTTTGTATTGATAATCAATGAGATGGGTGAGAATAAGATTCAATAAACCTTCGCCCTGATGCTTGTTACTTACTGCAAAACATCTTAAAGTATTACCGAAACAGCTTCCTGTCGCAATTACATTGTAGTCATCATCAATAACTGCAGCGATATAATCAAGGTTTTTATCAAGAGTAATACCTTCTACTTGTAAAAGTTCTTTTACCTGTCCTAAAGCCCTTCTATCTGTCTTTTCAACGTGTGTTATATTGTATTCCGACATATTATTTCTCCTTATAAATATCTTTCATAAAATGTAAAAGCCAGCAAACAGCAAGTAAATCTGCACTGCCACCAGGTGAAAGATTTTTTTCTATATATTTTCTGTCTAAGTCTTTAAGTTCTTCTAAAGATGGTTCTTTACCATTTTTTATAAGTTCTGCAGCCATAGCAGAATATTTTTGCTGGGTTTCTACGTTGCTTCTGGAAATCATGTTTGTATCTGTTGTATTTGCAATTAAATGGAGCAAAGTAACAGCTCCTGCATAATCATTAGATTTTCCTTCTGCTAAAAGCTTTTCCAAGACTTTAAGTCCGTGCTCTTTTACAGCTGGTAATCCGCTTTCCATTTGCCCTCTTACGCCAGTTATACCATATTCAAGATAAAGCTTTTGTCCTGCGGTTTTTGCATTTTCTTTAGTAAGACAAGCAAAATCTTCTTTAACAATTCCTTTTACCATAGATGAAGCTGTCAAAAGTAATTTTTCATAATCTTTCCATTCTGATTTTTCTAGTCTGCCAGCTGCAGCACATAATATTCCTATTGTAAAGATTGCTCCTTTATGAGTATTAACTCCATTTGTGGACAAAAGCATTCTATTTTCTGCCATTTTGGCATGAGACTTTATAGCCTTAAAAGTTTTCTTTGCTTCTTTATCTCTGCTTTCATAGCCGCAGTCATAGCACTGCTTAAAATATGGATATAAAGAAGCTGCACTATTAGCAAAAGTAAATAAATCCATGTCTTTATGACTACCTCTGTTGGCAGCATCTACAAGACCTGGTTTTGGAGTTGTGCAAACTTCATATAAAAGAGAACGAATTGCAAGAGCTGCTATTTCATTTCCGTCTCTTTCCTTTAGACTTTGCTTTATTATAAATGTTGTTTTTTCCTGTAATTCTTTTACAGTATGGCTTCTCCTTGAAGAACATTCTTTTGCAGGCTTATCACACAAAAGACATTTTCTACCTGGAAGATTTATTTCCTGTCTATCGATTTTTTTACAGTTACCGTTTTCATCAGGAAAAATAATGTCCATATCATAAAGACGACCGGCAGCATTATAATCTTCAAGTTCACATGTAAGCTTTTTTAATTGCAATGCATTCATATCAACTACAAAAAAAGCTTCATTTCCTGTGATGGCATTTTTTTCTTCAAAATATAAAATCTTAGCTTTAAATCTTTTTACTTGAAGTCTAAAATCTTCCATACCTGCTTCAAAAGCCCGTCTTATAAGTTCATTGTTTTTTACAGGACCTGCTATATTCATTGTAAAGCACATTACAGGCTTTTTGTATTGAGCTATAAGCTGCTTTTGTTTATAAACACGCCAATCTCTTGCTTCTAGCATCTGAATCAAAGTTACATCGCTATTAATCATTATCTTCAAAAATCCTGTTTATGATTATAATTTGAGGAAACTACATAATAAAGGCAGATTGATATTTTGACCATAGTTTTATTGAATTAATTTTTTGTCATACAATTTTAAGCTTGACAGCTAAATATAATTCTTATAAGAATTGTATCATGTACCAAAACCATAAAAAATGGCTCATAAAAGAGCTTGAAACTCTTGTTA
>JAILNT010000140.1 GCA_024691265.1 Treponema sp.
CTTTGTAGATGCCCTAGTAGATTCATAATAATTTCCTTTATCTATTAACAATTCTTTGTGACATAATAATTCTATAATAACTTCAGGATCATCGCCATATTCGTACTCATCATCAATGGAATTAGAATCTTCCAAATAATCAGACAAAGACTCATCACATATATACTTATTGTTTTTTAGGAAAGGCAATAAGGAAGAAAATTTTTTTTCATTAAACAAAAAATTTGGCATAGATCTATTCGTTGAGTAATTACTATCGTTATTAGCAATACATTCGAATAATGGCATTAATTCATTTTCTTTAGCATTAATAGAAAGTTCATCGGAAAAAAAATCTTTTGCATTGCCGGTGGATATATAAAAATTTTTTGAGGCACGATCTAATAATAATTTATAAGGTTTAATAAAAAATATATATGATTTATAATCAACATATTGATCATTACTTAATTTATTATTTAATACATAATTAAAAGCCGCATTGAAATCATATTTCACAACTCTAATATTAGAAGACAATGGTGAAATAGCAACCGCCAAAGCCAAAATAATCCATAACCAAAACCAACCTCTACCATCAACAAAATACATGATTTCACTAGCTATTAGCGCGAAACCTATAAATCCATTAAAGACATCATTATTTTGTTCTTCCGTAGGTTCGTAAGCACAGTGCTTTGTCATATAGAAAGACTTATCATTAAGTGATTCATCTATGATTGTAGATATGTAACTCTGCCTGTCAGACTTGTACCATTTAACGAAGGCAGTAATTAAACATACAACGCCGCATAGAAGAGAAATAGCACTGATTGTTTGGAGAAAATCTTGATTTCTGTGCCCTCCAATAAATGCATAAAATAATGGACAGACAAACATTAAACACAAAGAGGTTAAAACGGCTTTAAGTAGAGGAAAAGTTTTAAAATTAGGCATACAACACCTTAATACTTGGTCTTACGACCAAGTAAATAATTTATAGAAAAATTTTAATATTTATACTAAATAATAATTTTATTTAGGACGCTTAATATCGAATGATAATTGCTTCTTTTCTATTAGCTGCTCAATAATATCATTATCATCCTTTAAAATATTGCTTATTGGGTACTTCTTACTAGCACCACTAGATTCAATCCATTTTCCCTCTTCATTCTTAAAGTATAGTTGGTATCTTAATTGAAATTTATCAACGTCCTTTTCATTGTCCCTATCAACAAGTTCAATAAAGAATTTTCCTGCGACATATTTAAGTTTCAATTCATTTTCTTGATCAATTATAATTTGATCAATTGCCTTTGAAGATTCATTTACGATT
Source organism: Treponema sp. (assembly GCA_024691265.1). Taxonomy (GTDB): domain Bacteria; phylum Spirochaetota; class Spirochaetia; order Treponematales; family Treponemataceae; genus Treponema_D. The sequence goes on from JAILNT010000140.1 coordinate 1,319, forward strand.
TTATCTACAGATGTATCGCTAGAAAACAAATCCTTTATAGTTTCGACCAATGCATCAAATATTGCATTAAAAATATTCTTTTGTACTTCCATTTTAATATACCTTTAAATACCTAAATTTAGTTTCATCTCATTTGTTACATCAGTTTCTTCTTCATCAAGTTGTTCTTTAGCCCAACTAGGAACCTGATTCTCTGTAACTTCTCTGGTTGTTGTTTCCTCATAATATTTTCCATCTTGTTTATAGTAAAGCTTGGTAATATATTTAATTTTATCCCATAATTTTTGACCAAATATTTTTGCAGCGTGCTTAATATGTGCAAAAACTTCCTTTATCTTACTAAAAACAGCAGATAACCAATCTTTTATTTCATCCCAATTAGCGACTACTGCAGCAGTTCCTATTAATGCAAGAACAGCACCTGCCACGATAAAAGGTATAGGCATTATGACTCCTTGATTTCTTCTACATTAGAGTGTCCCAGTTGTTTTTTTACATAATCTTCTGAGACTTGTTTCTTAGAAACTATAACTTTATTTTTATTATTAGCGTTTTTGCTATCTATTATATTTTTTAAGGCCTCCTTGACGTATTCATTTTCTAAATGATCTTTATTAGTTCTTGCTGATTTAAATGCAGCCGTTAAAATACAATTAGATATATCACTACCTGAAATACCGTCATATACATTTGCAAGCATTTCAATGTCAAGATTATGAGGTAAATTTTCAGGTATATATTTACACCATAACTTTTTTCGACATTCAGAATCTGGTAAATCGAATTTTATATGAACAGAGATTCTCCTCATAAAAGCAGGATCGAAATTCTCAATAAAATTAGTAGCAAAAATTATAAAATCTTGATATTCATTCATGAGCATTAACATGACAGATCTTGTTTGGTTGACGCTTACATCAACTGCCTGAGTCATGTTTGTAACCCTTCTACTTAATATCGCATCAGCTTCATCAAAAAATAGTATGCTGGAACTTTCTTTTGCAGTTTGAAAAGCTTTACGTATATTCTTTGGAGTTTCTCCAACATATTTTGATTCTATGTCAGCATAATTAATTATTAAGATTTTTTTATTTAATTTTTTGGCTATAGCATGGGCCGCCATTGTTTTACCTGTTCCTGGGGGTCCATAAAGATTTACACCTATTCTCTTTGAGTACTTATGAGTTTTTGAAAAACCCCAAATATTAAAAACCTGATTGAAATTCTCGGCATATGTAGAAACATCTAACAATTGTTCTTCAGTAGATTTAGGGAGAATTAAATCATTAAATTCGAATTTAGGATCTTCAGGAACAAATTCAATTTCAGGTTCTGATTTTTTTGATTTTTTTGGTTTTACATTTTGATCATTTTCGATATTTTCCGAATCATCCATAGACTTATTAATATAATTAGCATCAGATTTATTAAATACAATTGGCATACTGATTAACCTATTTATGCAGATTGTAGATGAAGTTCTTGTGCAGTCTTTTCTGTAATATCTACTTCTTCGCCATCATCAAGTTCTGATTTAATATCATCTGGAATATCTTCAAATTGTATTTCCTTTACAATTGTAGTCTCAGTGAACTGTTTTTTTACCGGATCATAATTAATAACACGAGTTATAGCTGCCTTTGCAATATTGTATAACTTTTTAACCTTTCTCCCCGCCTGTACGAATGTGCGTACTCCTTTTACAGTAAGATCTAATGCAAGTTCTTTAATTTTTGCAGTTACTGAAGATAGAAAACTTTTTATTTCATTCCAAAAAACACCGATTACTACAGCAGTTCCTACAAATGCTAATGCCAATAAAGGGATGAAGAACATATTAGAGACCTTTAATCATATATTAAAAAATCAATTAGTAATTTTTAGATTTTCTAGCAGTTCTGATTGCTCAGCTATTATTTTTTTAATTTTGTTCTCATCCAAAGGGCTGTTTTTTATAATTAACTCTTGTTCTTCTTTTAACTTTTCTAGTCTACTAATAATTTTCTTTTTTTCAATCTTTGACTTGATCATATCTACCCTTTTATTTGTTTTTTCATTCTCTGAAACTTCCTCAATCTTTTTTATTTTCTCATTCATAATTAAACCTACCAATATGCCACCAGCCAAACCGCCAAGAAGCATGTATCCGTAAGACATAATAATTTCCTCAAATTTTCTTAAAAAAATAATCAAACTCAGCACAATTTCACTTAATATTTTTTTTCAAAATGTTACAACCTTCATATGTTTTTCGAATGTATACATCCAACGGTATATTCTTAAAATATATATCTTTGCCCTCTATCACTCTACATTTTAAAGGTCTATACTTGTAAATCTTGCACAATTTAGTCTCAGTATTAAAATGAATACAGATACCATTTCCATTGTCTAAATCCTTATAAAAATCACCAAATCTTTTTAGATTTTGACAACACAATCCACACTTGTCGCAATGGAATTTCATACTTAAAACATCTAATTGATATAAGGATACATTAAATTTTTTTTATTATTTATTTTATTTTTATTTTCTTCAATATGAATCTCTTTAAATTGGGATCAAGTTCTCAAAATATGCATAAATGTTCATTTATCATTTCTTAATACGGAACAATATCTAATCTATTATTTTTTTATTCCGTATTACGGAATATTTTCATAATCTTCATCAAATTCCAACTATTTTTGTTTTCCAGGAATCATGTTCTAAATTTATTTATATATTTATTTTTTAGTATACATAACTTCAATTAAAATCAATTTTATAATCTTCTTTATTTTACATCATAGTCTCAATCTTTTACCGCCTCACAATACTGCAGCATAAACCAGTCTCAGATCCTTTAACTTCCCCTTAGCTGTCACTTGAGATTCTTTTTTTGTAATCTGAACCACAATATCTGGCAGGCAAGGCCGAGATCATACGTTCGCTTGTAATGGCGAGCATAATACGGTGTTTGAATGTCTAGTACTTCAATGCGATGATGTTCCTCGATAACATGGATGCCATGGACTCGCCCCAACAGAAGATGTTCATTAGGGACTAGTGTGACCCCCAAAATTGATCACCCAATCCCTTGCCCCTGGTTTTGCCCTAATGCTTGTTTTCTATAGTTTACCGGTTAAAGCCCATTCAGCCTTTTGCATATCCTCCTGTGGTTGTACCAATAAATGTAGTCCTTGATTGCGGCTTCAAGTTCATCAAGGGTCCTGAATGTTTTCTCATTGCCGTAAAACATCCCGGCCTTCATTCTCCCAAAGAATATCTCAATCATTATGTTGTCGTTGGTTGTCGCCTTTCTCGACATGCTCTTTGTTACATTGTGCTGCTCAAGCCATTCATGGTAATAGCGGTTGCGGTACTGCCATCCCTGGTCTGAATGGAGCATCGCCCTGGCAGCCCCATGACGCCTTATAACACTGCCAAACTGCCCGAGCATGCGCTTAACCTGCCTGAGGTCCGCAACCCTTGAGACGTCATACGCAACTATCTCCTTGGTTCCCATGTCGATTATCGGTGACAGGTACAGTTTCCCAGCACCTATCGCAAACTCGCTCACGTCAGTGGCGAATTTCTCCATGGGCCGCTCGGGGAAGAAATCACGGCTGGGCAGGTTGGGTGCACCCGTGCCAACGTCACCCCGGAATGAGTTGTATCCCTTGCCTGCCTTGGGTTGCGCTCCCTGTAGCCCTGTCTTGCGCATGATCCTCTGCACCGCCTTGTGGTTGGCCACGATCCCGTGGTTGCGAAGGTCCATGGTGACCCTGCGGCAGCCATACCGGCCCTTGCTGCCCTCATGGCAGCGCCTGATTGCCAGGACCAAACCCTTCTTGGCAACATCATCGCTGTGTGACTGGGCCTCACTTAGCTGGTACAGGTAAGAGCCCCTGCTCATTCCTGCTGCCTCCAGCAGCATTTTCAAAGGGTACTTTTGCCCCAGCCCTTGGATTGCCTGCGCTTTCACTTGGCGTGCTTGCTTTCCTGGCAGTCCTGGGCCAGGGCCTTCAATTTTTTTGAGAGATCCTCCTTGCAGCGATAGCTGCGGATCTCCTCAATCAGTGCCTTGACTTCCTCAGGCGTTGCCTCGCTGGCGCCCTTGCCTGAGCCAAGCAGTTCGTCCACTATCTCACGCGAGCCCTTGCGGGCGGCAGGTTTCCTTGATTTTTTTCTCATGGCCTTGATTTCCTGCTGCTCAGGCAAGCCCTGTGGTTGGCATGCATCATGCCAACTCTTTATGACAGAAAAATTAAATATGCCAAACATATGCGCAACAGTGGCCAGGGAATATTTCCCGGTGGCGTATGCCATCACCGCCTTCCTTTTGGTTTCTTCAGAGTATTTGCGCCTGACCCCTTTGTAATATGCCCGGCCGTCCTTGTATCGCTCCGCAAGCACATATGTATATCTTTGGCTTATTCCATATTTGGCAGCAGTTGCTTTTGAACCCAATTCAAAAAAGCACTTTGCAATTTCGATTTGCTGCTCTCTTGTAAATCTCACTTAAGACACCTCTCTTTTGATGATGGGTGATCAAAAACGGGGTTCACACTAAATTCAGTCAATCGATCACTTTGCGGATTGAAAAACTTGCAATTAATCACCGGGGAGGGGTGATAGCAGGAATGACTTTTCCTGCCCGGGAACATTCCTGGCAGATACTTGGAAGTTGGTTGCGGCAATAGACTGCCCGG
>JAILNT010000189.1 GCA_024691265.1 Treponema sp.
CATAGTATATATAAATGGTGAAACAGTAGGAATGTCAAAAGACACAAGGCTTCCATGTGAATTTGATATTACAGATAATTTAATATGGAAAGATAGCAAATGTAAGGCTGATTTACTTATTGAAGTTATTCGCTATAGTGATGCTTCGTTTGTAGAAGACCAAGACCAGTGGTGGTTTGGTGGAATACATAGAAGTGTATATCTCTACAGTACAGAAAAAACTTTTATTCAAGACGTAGAAGCTTTAACTTCAATAAAAGCAAAAAATACAGATAAAAATACAGATGTAAAATATAATGGTGAATTAAAACTTGCTGTGACACTAGGAAGTTCTACAGAATTTCTTGATACAAACCATATGTCAAGTATTCTTGCAGGCTTAACAGAAAAGAAATTCCTTGTAAAATATACTTTACACACTCTTACCGGGACTGCTCAAAAAGGAGAAGTTGGGAAACTTGTTTCTGAAGGTTGTATAGAAACTGCCTTAAATTTCAAAACAACGCAAAATCAGGCAAGGGACACTATAAGTATTCAAAATGTAAATCTTTGGTCTCATGAAATTCCTTATCTTTATGTTCTCACTATAAGCTTGTATGATTCAAATGATAAACACATACAGAGTGTAGCCTGTACAATAGGTTTCAAAAGTGTAGAAGTAAAAAACAAAGAGCTTCTTATAAATGGAAAGAAAGTTTATATAAAAGGTGTAAATAGGCACGAGCACAACGAAAAAACTGGAAAAACATTAACTCTTGAAGACATGATTAGAGATTGTAAGATTCTTAAATCTTATAATTTTAATGCTGTAAGAACCTGTCATTATCCTGATGATGAAAGATGGTATGACCTTTGTGATAGATACGGTATCTACATAATGGACGAAGCTAATCTTGAAAATCATGCTTATTATGATAGTCTTTGTAGAAGTGACGACTGGACAGAAGCTTATATGAAAAGAGTACAGAGAATGGTTAGAAGAGATAAAAACCATGCCTGTATATTCTGCTGGTCACTAGGAAATGAAAGCGGAGACGGTCCAAATCAGGTTGCATGTTCTGCCTGGGTTAGAAGAGTTGATTCTACACGCATAATTCATTATGAAGGTTTTGTCCGCCCTGAATATCATCAGGCAGCCTTTACATTAGAAAGCCTTGCAAGGGGTAAAGGTTTAACAGACCTTATTTGTCCAATGTATCCTGATATCGACCTTATTGTAAAATATGCAAGAGAATGCGATGACTACAGACCTATAATAATGTGTGAATATTCTCATGCTATGGGTAATGCAAACGGAAGTCTTTCTGATTATTGGAAAGCTATTGAAAATACAAAAGGACTTCAGGGTGGTTTTATCTGGGACTGGATTGACCAGGGTATTGCAGCAGAAAAAGACGGTAAGAAATATTGGAAATATGGAGGAGATTTTGGAGAATTTCCTCATGATGCAGATTTCTGTCTTAACGGTTTGAATTTTCCTGATATGACTCCAAAACCTGCTATGGAAGAATGCAGAAAACTCTTTGCACCTGTCCGCCTTTATCCTGTACACCCAGAGCACGGAAGCTTTGAAGTTGAAAACAGATTCAATTTTATAAATCTTGATTTTGTACGTATGAACTGGTGTGTTATTAAAAACGGTAAATCTATAAAATCAGGTACTGTAAAGTTTGGCAAGGTTAAACCTGGTGAAAAAGTAAATGTATTACTTCCTCAGGTAAAAAACATAAAGTGCGACGTAAACGAAGAAATTGTATTCAAATGTACTTACACTTACAAGGGAGATACATGGTTCTGTGCTGCAAATGAAGTAATTGGTAGTGATGAAATTATATTGAATAAAGCAGAAAAACTTATGACCTTCCCTAAAGCCAAAGGTGAAAAGTCTGATACTGAGGCTTTAACTGCCTTTAAGGATTTCATACCTAATATCTTTAGACCTATGATAGAAAACGAGGTTATAAAGAGAACTATACCATACAGAAACCATTCAAGCGGAGCCTTTAATATGAGGAATAAACCTGCTAATGATTGGCTTGATGTAAATCTTTCTGACATCGAAATAGAAAAAGATGATAAGGGAAACTTCATTCTAAAGAGCGGAAAAGAAGCTAGTAAAAATGTAGAATTGGGTTCTGTTCAGACTGATATAAAAGATGCTATTTCTCCTACGGGGCTAAAAGCTCTTGAAGTCAATATAACTATGGAACTTCCTGGAACTATAAATGAATATCCAAGAGCCGGTATAACTTTCAAATTACCAGCTTCATACAAGGACATAAAATGGTATGGCAGAGGTCCTCAAGAATGTTATAGTGACAGAAAGCAAGGAGCTTTATTAGGCTTGTATGAAAAAGCTATAAAAGATTTATCTGTCCCATACATCGTACCTCAGCAAAACGGAGACAGGTGTGACACAAGATATCTGGAATTCATAGATTCAGAATCTGGAAAAACTTTGCATATTCAGTCATTCCGTCCTTTCTCTTTCTGTGTTTCTCCTTATACAGAAAAAGATTTATGGAAATGTGAGCACACAAATGAACTTTCTGACACAACAGAAGGAGAAGCTGGTTTCTGGACTGTGGCTATAGATGCTGCTCACAGAGGTGTAGGAACTGGAGCCTGTGGACCTGACACATTAGAAAAATACAGGGTAAGACCTGGAATTTATAGACTAAATCTTTTGGTTTGGTAATAAGAACAAATAAAAAAGCCGGTTGAATTATATCAATTCTTCCGGCTGTTTTTTATTTTTGGATAAAATATTTTACAGACTATTCGTTATCTTCTTCACCTTCACCATATATCCATGAATCGTCCCAAGGGTCTTCACGAATAAAGGTTTCATTTCTTTCATATCCTACGCTTATAATGCCAACTGGAGTTTCTGTAAACTCTTCTATGAAATCAACATAATTTTTTGCGTTTTCAGGAAGTTCTTCAAAACTACGGCATTCTTTCAAGCTTTGCTTCCAGCCCTTAAACTTTTTAAGTACTGGCTTTGCCTTGTTTAAAGCTGGTATACTTGCAGGGAAATCTGTTACTTCTTTTCCATCAATTTCATAAGCTACACAAGCTTCTATTTCGTCCATTGCATCATAAATATCAAGATGTGTAAGAACAAGACTGTCTATAGAGTTTACACGGCATGCATAACGCAATGCTACAAGGTCAAGATAACCACAGCGGCGAGCTCTTCCTGTTGTAACACCGTATTCACGACCTGTGTTACGAACATAATCGCAAAGTTCACCTTCACTTTCATTATTAAATTCTGTTGGCATAGGACCATTACCAACACGAGTTTCATAAGCTTTGAATACTCCAAGTATATAGTCAATGTCATGAGGTCCAATGCCACAACCTGTAGCAGCTCCTGCAGAACAAGATGCACCAGAAGATACATAAGGATATGTACCACTATCTATATCAAGCAAAGCACCCTGAGCACCTTCGAAAAGAATATTCTTGTCACGATACTCATACATCTTTGCTGTAAGGTCAACTCTCATCTTTAAAAGCTGAGCCTTATATTTATTTATGTATTCTAAATCTTCGCCATCAAAATCAGCAAGCTTTTCGTCCCAATCCAAGTCTGCCAAACGCAAGCTGTCACGTTCTGCTTTTTCAGCATAAGTAATTCCGATTCCTCTTCCTGTAGTTCCAATAGGACGCTTACGGGCAGCATCACGGTCTTTATCCATTTGACGATATTTTGGAAGAATAAGGTGAGCACGGTCAGAAATAAATACTCTTCCTTCCCAATTAACGCCATTGTCTTTCAACATCTGAAGTTCATTAAAGAGAGCTTCCGGGTCAATAACCATTCCAGCTCCCAAGAAAACAGTCTTGTCTGAATACAGTATTCCACTTGGAACTTGATGTAATGCAAACTGTTTTCCATCTACGACAATTGTATGTCCTGCATTTGGACCACCAGCATAACGAACTACATGTTCTGCTTTCTCTGCTAGATAGTCAACAATCTTGCCTTTTCCTTCATCGCCCCACTGGGCACCGATAACAACGACATTCATTGGAATTCCCCCAATATTAAATAATGCAAACAGGAATTTTGTTTGGCTTATGCACAAACGGGCATAAGAATAGCATAAATATACATTTAGTTCAATTAAGATTTTTTACTTTAAGATGATAAATAAAAACGGCGTGATAATCCAAACTGAACTATCACGCCTACCGGAGTCTTATATAAAGAAAAATGTATTTCTAGCCGAATTACATTACTTTATATCAATTTTTATATCAGAATATTCAACTACTGCATTGCGGGAAGTATAAAGTCCTGCATAAATATTTTCTGCATCATATTCTTTTAGATTTATTTTGTATGTAAAACTATCCTCATTTCCATACTTTACAGTAATTTCATCTCCTTTTTTCTCCATAAAAAGAGCTATCTTATCACCAGCTTTAGGTGCATCAGATACTTTTGCAAAGAAAGGAACAAGAACTCCTCCATCACGGGCAAAAGAGGCATAACGACCTTCTGTTTCATTTATAACCCTTGTCATAAATAAAGGTCCGCAAGCTACATAATTTGAACTTACTCCGCTATCATTAGTATCTATAAGCACATTATCACGTACCATAAGTCCAAATGAAACTTGATTATTAGACTTTATATTTACAACTTTAGCTGTTGCTGAAAGTGTGAAATCAGCGGAAGATGGTAGTTGCTGGAAATAGAAAGCAATTCCATCAGCAGAAGATGATATTTTTCCAGCAGACTTTGAAACATCTGTTGTTCCTGAATGCATATAAACGCCTTTCTCAGTCTCTTTTATTTCGTAATATTCAGGATTTGAAATTTTTCCCTGTCCGCTACATTCTCCGAATACACTTGCCCACCAAGGTTCTGTTGTTGTAAAGATTTTACTTTTTGAAGTTGGTGCTCCATAGCCAGGTTCTACATAAAGAGGATTTGGAACACGAAGTTCTTCTGTAGGTTCTGTTATGTTCTTTTCAACAAGCTTTTTAAACTTCTTGTCTTTGCTTGCTAAATCTTTTACGAGTACATAAGCTATTTTACTTGCTCCATAAACATTCAAATGAGTTTTATCTAAAGATTTTTCATTCTTACTGTTTTGTGCATGCAATTTTTTCGCTTCATCTCCAAGCTTTTCATATAAAGCTTTTGTATTTGAAGTTTGGTCAACAACTGTAATACCAAGTTCTTTACCAAGGTCACGGATTGCCTGTGCATAATCGCCTCCGGCATATTCTTCATTTCCTTTTGTTAAATGAATATCAGAACCTTCGTATACGTTAGAAAGATTTAATCTTACTATAGGGGTTACAAGAACAGGTGTTGCCTTTACAGCTTGAGCAAGTTTTATATAGTTTTCATACAAAGAATGCTTAAAAGAACCTTCTGTATCTTTATCACCATTAGGATTTGTATAACGGGCAGCTTCTAATTTTTCATCATTGTGTCCAAATGCAATTAGAAGATAATCACCTTTTCTTATATTTTCTTTCAATAATTCATAGTTAGGTGCAGAACCTGCATCTTCTATAAAACTTTTAGAAGAACGACCACTTACAGCAAGATTAACAACAGCGGCTTTATCGGCTTTTAAGTAATCTTGCACTTTTGTACCAAAACCATAGCGAGGTAAATAATAAGGGTCATTAAAAGGACTTGCTGTAGAATCCCCGACTATAAATATACGAGAAAGTCCTTTTTCACCAGGAACTTCAATAGTAGTAGTAACAGGTGCTTCTGTTTTTTCATTAGCAGCAATATCTGCTGTCTGGGCAAACGAAAGTCCCACCAAAGCTGCCGTAGCAGTCAATGTAGTAATAATTTTCTTCATGATTATTAGTATATGCCTGTTTTTTGAACTAAAAACGAACAAAATTTGTAAGATAAATGAAAAAATAATATAAATATTATCGTTGACGTGACATTTCTTTTTTCATATAATCGTGCAAATATATCTAAAACCTTTAATGGAGTCATTATGGCATACTATTTTGAAGAACCTTCTCACACCTTTGGCGAGTACCTTTTGGTACCTGGTTACACTCCTGCAAGTTACACACCCGACAAGGTGTCATTACGCACGCCTATTGTCAAGTTCGACAAGAAGAACGGTGAAAAATGTCCTTTGATGATGAACATTCCTATGGTTTCTGCCGTTATGCAGGCCGTCTCCGATGACAAGCTGGCTATTGCCCTTGCCAAAGAAGGCGGCATTTCTTTTATATACGGCTCTCAGTCAATCAAAGACCAGGCAGCAATGATTGCCCGTGTAAAAGCATATAAAGCAGGTTTTGTTACATCTGACTCTAATATACGTCCAGACGCAACTCTTGAAGATGTTGTATCTCTTACAGCAAAAACAGGTCACTCAACAGTTGCAGTAACAGAAGACGGAACTGCTCATGGTAAATTAGTTGGTATCATTACAGGTCGCGATTTTAGAATCAACCATTGTCCAGAGGGAAGTAAGGTTGAATCTTATATGACTGGCTTAAAAGATTTGATTACAGGCAAAGACGGTATCACTCTTTCAGAAGCAAATGAACTTATCTGGGCTCACAAAATTAATCAATTACCTATTGTTGATGATAATGGAAATCTTGTAAGTCTCGTTTTCCGCAAGGATTATTCTACTCATGAAGCTCACCCTCTTGAACTTTTGGATAGCAAACAGCGTTATATAGTAGGAGCTGGTATTAATACCCGTGACTATATGGAAAGAGTTCCGGCTTTAATGGAAGCTGGTGCTGATGTTTTCTGTCTTGATTCTTCAGAAGGATATTCTGAATTCCAGGCTCGTGCATTAAAAGACCTTCATGATAAATATGGTAGCAAGATTAAAGTTGGTGCTGGAAATGTTGTAGACAGAGAAGGCTTTATGTTCCTTGCTGAAAATGGTGCTGACTTTGTAAAGATTGGTATTGGCGGTGGTTCAATCTGTATTACTCGCGAACAGAAAGGTATTGGTCGCGGACAGGCTACTGCAACAATCGAAGTTGCAAAGGCTCGTGATGAATACTATGCAAAGACAGGTATTTATGTACCAATCTGCTCTGATGGTGGTATTGTACATGACTATCATATAACTCTTGCACTTGCAATGGGTGCTGATTTTGTTATGTTAGGTCGTTATTTTGCCCGCTTCGATGAATCTCCAAGTAATAAACTTGTTATTAACGGTAACTATGTAAAGGAATATTGGGGTGAAGGTTCTAACCGTGCAAGAAACTGGCAGAGATATGACCTTGGAGGAAAAAAAGGATTAAGCTTTGAAGAAGGTGTTGACTCTTATGTTCCTTATGCAGGTCATTTACACGATAATGTAGGTCTTACAATAAGCAAGATTACTCATACAATGAGTAACTGTGGTGCTTTGAGCATTGAAGAACTTCAGCAGAAAGCAAAGCTTACATTAGTTTCTTCTGTAACTATACAGGAAGGAAGTGCTCATGATGTTGTTGTAAGAAATACTTCTATTCATGCAGAATAAGTTTCTACAATAATATTAATACTGATTGGTCATAAAAAAAATCGGGGATTTTGAAGTGTACCTCAAAAGTTGGAGACAATTTTTGGAGGTACACTTTTTTTATGTCTGATTTTTTTTTACTTTCCTAGTTTACTGTAATAGGTGCTCTTGGTTTTGCAACTGCAAGAACTCTAACTCCGTAAGGTCCAAGCGACATTGGTGGAGTTTCAACTTTGCAGGCAACTTTATTATGGTTAATAATAAATAGCCAGTCATTTTCTTTTCCAGAACGACGCACTATTTCAACACCAGTTGGAGATTTAGGACTCTTTGAAAGACCTACTGCGTTAACAGCATGAGCTATAACTAATCTTAGTAAAGATGGTGACGGGTCTGTAGATATAAAATAAGCTCTTCCTGAACCATGCTTATGAACTGTCACAGCTGGCTTTCCTGAGTAAAAACCATCTCCTCCAAATTCAGCAAGAACTTCTGTTTCTTCATAAGTTTTTATGATATCAGCCCAATATCTTCCATACATTCTTGAAGCAGGTGGAAGTGGCATTGGTTCAAGTTTTCTGACAATACCTGTTGGAGTATTTACAGAAGTTTTTACAGAAGGCAATGGAGCAACCCAGCGAACAGATACAGGACTATCACAAAGACAATCTGAACCTGTAACAGCAACTCCTGCCATTGCATCTAAACCACAAGGTTGAGGTCCATCTGTACGGCAAGTATTATCATTATTTTTCACACCGCTTCTCATGGTAAAAATAACTGTTCCACCTGCCATTACAAATGTATCAAGTCTAGCCTGTAAACCTCTATCCAGCATGTAAAGATAAGGAGCTACTACAAGTTTTGAATACTTGAAATCTCTATCTGTACTTATAAAATCTACAGGAATATTTCTTTCATAAAAAGCATTGTAATATTCTGTAATAGCGGTTTCATAAGAAAAATCTTCATGTATTTTCTGTAAGTTCAATGCCCAGCTTTCTTCCTGTGAATAAATGATATTACAGGTAGAACTTGTATTTACATTCCTGATATCATTCATAGCCGGTTTTAACATCATTACAGTACGCTGCAATTCTTCATAAACGCGGCTAGTATCACCATATAAAGGCAATATTCCTTCACAATATTCATCTGTGTCATATATATGAGGTCGCCAGCGGGCAAAAATTATAGTATCAGCTCCATGTGCTACAGCCTGAGTTGTCCAAAGCCGCATTTGTCCTGGTAAAACTGCTCTTGATAAAGACGAACTTCCTGCAGCTCCACACTGTTGTTCCATTACCCAAACAGAGCTATTTTTTGCACCTCGCATAAATTCTTGTTTTGCGGCTGTTTGAACAGGTTTTTCCCTATTAATAGCAGAGTTTTTTATTGTATCAGGGAAATTGTTATAAGAAACAAAATCAAGTTTTGTTGCAATATCATAGATATTTACTCCATTTTCTATTGCAATATTACTAGTTACAAATTTATTACCGTTTTGGGCTTTTACAGCATTAGTAAGTTTTCCAATAAAACTAACCATCAAATCAGAGCGGAAGCGTTTCCAATCAAGTATCTGAGAAGGATTTCTATTTGTAGCAATATTTCTAGGAGGTTTTATTTGCTTGAATGATTGACAATAAGTCATAGGTCCCCATGAATTATTTAATCGTTCGACAGAGTTATATTTTTTTTCAAGCCAGCGACCAAAAGCATGAGTACAGGCAGGGCAATAACAAAAATCATCGTAATTTTCCCCGATTTCATCATCTACCTGATAGCCTACAACATTTGGATTTTCTTTGTAATGTTCCGCTATTGTTGAAGCTAATATCACACATTTATCAATATAATCAGCTATTGAATAGCAGACAGGATTTTTTGCACCATAATCAAAAGTCAATCCAGACCTATTTGTTGCAAGTATATCAGGATATTTTTCAATAAGCCATCTTGGAACAACCGATGTCGGAATACCAAGAACTGTTTTTATTCTATGTTTTGCAAATATTTCAATTACTTCATCAAGCCAGGTAAAATTAAATTGACCTTCAGAAGTTTCAATTTTAGGCCATGCATATTCTCCCATACGAACAACTGCAAGACCCATTTTTTGCATTAAAGCAGCATCTGCTTCCCAATGTTCTTCGTCCCATTCTTCTGGATAATAAGCAGCTCCAAAACTAACTTCCGCTTTCTTAATTTCCATATCATTCCCTCTCAATAAGAAAAGACTTGGAGAATAAAACTTCCTCAAGTCTTTTCTTATTCTAGAGTATAACACAGAAACTTTCTATTAAAACATAGAATAAATTATAGAATTAAATGATAATAAGGATTATTGTTAAGCCTTAAAATTCTTAAATGCAGCAAAATCTAATGTTGCAAAGTAATCATCTATTGTTTCTGAACGGCGAATTTGAATTACAGAACCATCTTCACGAAGGAGTAATTCTCCACAACGGAGTTTTCCATTGTAGTTAAATCCCATTGCCCTTCCGTGTGCACCTGCATCATGAATAATAAGTAAATCACCCTTATTTATCTCTGGGAGCTGTCTTTGGACTGCAAATTTATCACAGTTTTCACAAAGGCTTCCTACGACATCATATACATGATCTCTATCAGCGTTTTCTTTTCCGCTAATAGTAAGTTCGTGATAAGCTCCATACATACCAGGTCTCATAAGGTCTGCCATGCTTGCATCTACACCAATATAATCACGATATATATGCTTTTCATGTATTGCAGTTGTTATAAGCCAGCCATAAGGTCCTGTTATTGGACGTCCGCATTCAAAACAAATACGGAGCGGGTCAAGTCCGGCTGGAACAATAACATCATCATAAATAGAACGAATACCTGTAGCTACATAATTTAAATCAACTTTTTGCTGTCCCTGAAGATAAGGTATGCCTATACCTCCTCCCAAGTCGACAAACTCAAGCTTTATTCCTAATTTCTGCTTTAATTCAACTGCAAGTCCAAATACGATTCTTGCTGTGTCTATAAAGAAATTTGGATTAAGCTCGTTTGATGCAACCATAGTATGAAGTCCAAAATGCTTTACTCCAAGCTGCTGACACTTTGCATAAGCTTCAAAAAGCTGTTCTCTTGTAAGCCCATATTTAGCTTCTTCTGGTTTTCCAATAATAGAATTTCCACCAGCTTTTAGAGAACCTGGATTATAGCGGAAACAAATTGTGTCTGGAAATTTTCCACCTAATGCTTCCTTTAAAAAATCAATATGAGTGATATCATCAAGATTTATA
>JAILNT010000195.1 GCA_024691265.1 Treponema sp.
GTTTGTAAAAGCTCTTAATAGTTTGCTCGCTGAATAACTTTTATTAGATAATAAAAATGCTGGATTTAAATCCAGCATTTTTTTTGCAATATTAAAAATTATATAACTGCATGATTTTACTCTGGAAATGCTACTGCCTGAATTGTTGCACCAGACTTTTCATCAATTATATCTTTTGATGTACTGTTTTTACCCGTTTTATTTTCGAGCCTAATAAAATCACCAGATTTCAAATGTAGACGTCCTAGTCCAGAATTTACTACTAGTGTAAGTCCTTTTTTTGAGCAGGCATAAAAACCAATATGGTTATCAGGCAGCCTTATCATTTCTGATACAATTCTCATACAATTTTCGTTTTCATCTATATCATTTTTATAATGCAGCTGTGTAAAAATAAAGCTTAAAGAAGCTCTATCTTTTGTAAGATGCGAAGCTGTAGAAAGTTTTTGAAGCTTTTTAGGTGCATCATCTGTATAAAAAGTGAAATTACACCATTTCCCGTTACCCCTTTGCTTACTTCCGCTTAAAGGACAAGTATCAAGGTTTGGACATGGCAATATAGTATTATAGCTACGCTTTGCTAAGGCTTCTTTTAAAAGTGTTATAAATCTTGAGGAGCGAGGAACTCCAGGTTCTATTACAAGTATCGAAGGTGTTTTTGCAATTTCTTTGTTTCCCGTGTCTGCATAAGACATCAGTGCTAATGCATATTTTTTTGCAAGATAATCCGGAGCTTCTTTGCTTTCCTGAATAACTTCATTGAACATGTTTGCACAGGTTATAAGAGAAGCCTTTGCTTTTATAGGAGTTCCAATAGAGCCTTTTATCCTTACAATTTTCCATTGAATACCATAATTGTCATTATCATCAGTAGATGTTGCACCAAGTATTCTTGAAGCCGTATTGAGAAAGAGTTCTTCACCTAAAGCTAAAGCTGTTTGCGAATAATCCATACAATACCAGGTAATATTTTTCTTTCGCAATTCTGGTAAAGCAAGATACATTGCAATAGGAACTGTAAGTGGACCACTTCCTATATCAATGCAAACTGCATTATCAGGAAGTTTGAATGCTTCTGCTCCAATATTGGCAAAAAGCCTTGTCAAACGAATGAGATTCCACCACATGAAATAATTTGTATAGGCTGTAAGCTTTGTAGTCTCATTCATATAGCCCACTCTGCGGCTCGAACGCTCTGTTGTAAGCTCTTGAGACAGCTGTCTTATCTGGTCACTCAATAAAGATTTTTGCTTACTATTCAATGGGCGAACAGTTTGTATAACAGAATCAAAATTATCAAGAAGATTAATTGATTCTTCAGGGATATTTTTTTGAGAAAACATCTGCTTCTTTTCTTGAATAATAGCAGCTTTCCCGTAATTTTTAGGAGCTTTGAAATTTGTAGCTTTATCTACAAAATTTTTATCTTTTCTGTCTGTTTTAGAGTGCTTTTTTGCAGTTGTCTTTTTATAGAACTGGTCATACCAGTGTTTATTTTCAGGCTTGTCTTTAGAGTGTCTATCCATTGAATGTTTGTCCAATATTATTGTGTTTGCGTGCAATTAGAAAATAATTAGTTTCCCTTACTCAATTCGGCTTTACTATGTCTTACTGTCAAATATAAATCTATAAGTTGAGAACGAAGTTCATGTATAGAAATGAGTTCATCTGCATGATTTTCATATGCTGATGTTTCTTTGTAAAGCTGATCTCTTGCACCCTCTACCGTATATTTCTTTGTATAAACTAGGTACTTCATGCGTAAAATCAGCTCTATATTCCTCTGGCTATAGCTCCTTCTTCCACCCGAATCTTTCATCGGGCTTATAGAAGGACATATAGATTCCCAATATCTTATTATATTTGCTTTTACGCCAGTCAGTTCTTCTGTTTCGCCGATTGAGTATAGAGCCATTTTCTATTAATCCTTGTCTTTAAACCTGTCTTCCCACTTTTGGCGGCTTGCCTTCATATCAAGAATAACAGGAATCTTATCAAATCCCAAATCTTCTCTGATACGGTTTTTCAAGTAGGTTACATAACTTCCAGGTACCGAATCAGGACGAGTTGCGAATATCAAGAATTTTACAGGGTTTATTCCCTTTTGTGTCATATAACGAATCTTAAAATGAATAGCCTTACTTGCTGGAGGCGGATACTTGAATAACCAGTCTTTAAGTGCAACATTAAGAGAAGCTGTATCAATCTTTCTTGTAAGCTGGCTGTAAACTTCAAGAGCTGTATCCATTAATACTTTTATACCATCTCCTTCAAGAGCAGATATTTCAACTATAGGAGCATAAGTCATTTGACCAAACATTATACGAATGTTTTCTTCTACGCTCTTAGCATACTTTTTATTCTCTGCTATCTTCTCTTTCATGGTATCCCATTTATTTAAAACAAATATGATACCACGTCCTCTTTCATATGCCAGGGCTGCAATTTTTTTATCTTGCTCCGTAAGACCTTCCTGGGCATCTATCATAAGAAATACTAAGTCTGTTTCATCAAGACTCTGAATGGCTCTATGAACAGAATAATATTCAACATCTTCTTCAACTTTTGCTTTTCTTCTTATACCTGCTGTATCAAGTATTTGAAAATCTTTCCCGTTATATCTGAAGCTGCCTTCAACAACATCACGAGTAGTACCAGCATAGTCGCTTACAATAGAAGTTTTTGTATGTGTAAGTCTGTTAGACAAAGTTGATTTACCAGTGTTTGGCTTTCCAACAAGAGTAATACGGATTGGGTGACTTTCTTCTCCTTCTGTTACTCGTGAAAAATCAAGTCTGCTTACAATTTCTTTTGCAAGGTCTGTGACATGGTCTCCATGTGTTGCAGAAATCCTGAACATTTTATCGAAACCAAATTTCATAAAATTCCAGGCATCATTTTCGTTTTTTCCGCCTTCAGTCTTATTAATTGCAGCTATAACTTTGTTCCAGTGAGGACGCAAGTGCGATATGAATTCTTCATCTTCAGCTGTTATTTCGCCACTATCCATAAGAAGAACTATGACATCTGCCTTGTTGAGCATATCCAATGTTTTTTGTACAACAAGGTCGTCCATTACAGCTTCCATTGTACCAATATCACGAGTGAGCTTGAATCCACCTGTATCCATAAGATGAACAGGTTTACCCATAATAAAGGCTGTTGATTCAACAGGGTCTCTTGTAACACCTGCTACAGGAGCTGTAATTGCAATTCTTTTATGCATAAAACGGTTGAATAATGTGGATTTTCCAACATTAGGGCGTCCTGCGATAACAACAAGAGGAAGATTATAATAAATCTTATCTGTCGAAAATACAGGAGCATCTGCTTCTACTGTAGATTCGTTTATAGCTTCTTCATTATTAGAATAATTTTCAAAGTCTTCTGTTTCTTCAAAAGCATTGTCTTCAGCCTTTACTTTTATAGGCTTTGGCTTACTGAAATCAGGCTTTCTTTTCTTTGTCTTGGCCATTTTTTTCACCTCTAATGGTCTTCCCTCTTTATAGGGAGTTCAATGATTTTAGAGAAATTGCCTGAAGCTCATTTATTGTGAAGCGTGAAAGCAATTCTTTTACACCAGTAATCTGCTTTGCACTCATGCTCAATGAACGAACTCCCATACCGGCAAGGACTAATGTACTATTTGGTCTACTTGCCATTTCTCCACATACAGACACAGGAATCTTAGCTTTTTCGCCGCAGTTGATTGTTGACTGTATAAGCCTTAATACTGCTAAATGAAATTCATTGTATAAAGACGATACGGCTGGATTTTCTCTGTCTATACCTATTGTGTATTGAGTCAAATCATTAGTTCCAAGTGAGAAAAAATCACACTTTGGAGCAAGACAGTCTGCAATTATTGCAGCTGCCGCAGTTTCTATCATAATACCAATAGGAACATTTTTTTTGAAAGGAATGTTTTCCTTTTTCAATTCCTGCTGGACTTTTACTGCCATCGCTTTTGCACTTTCAATCTGAGAAACATCTGTTATGAGCGGTAACATTATTTTCAGATTTCCATATATACTTGCTCTGTATAAAGCCCTTAACTGTGTGTGGAGCAGTTCTGGATATTTCAGGCTTAGTCTTATGGCACGAAGTCCCATCAATGGATTTTTCTCATCGGTTTTAGGAATACCTGCATTATCGATGAGCTTATCTCCTCCTGTATCAAGAGTTCGTATAGTAACAGGTTTGTCACCCATTGTCTGTAGAACTTGTTTATATGCCTGGAATTGAGCTTCTTCCGATATAGAATTTGAATCATTATCAGCAGAATCTTTTGACTGTTTACCTTTAGAATGCAAAGTTTCACTCATAAAAAGAAACTCTGTTCTAAATAAACCTATTCCATCAGCACCTTCTTTTTGTGCAATTTCGGCTTCGTCAGGAGTACCGATATTAGCATAAATGTAAAATCTTGTCCCGTCTTTTGTAAGGGCAGATTTATTACGGAATATCTTTAGAGCCTTTTCATGCTCTTTTTCTGTTTCTATAGCTCTTGTGCAAGATTTAATGGTTTTTTCATCAGGATTTATAGTTACTTGACCAATAGTACCATCTACAATAATAGTTTCTTCAGGGCCTACAATACGAGTTATATTTTCAAGTGCAAAAACTGCCGGAATGCCATAGTTTTTTGCAAGAATTGCAACATGGCTTGAAACTCCTCCTTCTGTAAGAGCTAAGCCTGCAATTTTTCTTTTTGAAAGAATTACAGCATCAGAAGGGTTCATAGCTTTTGCAACAATAACAGCACCGTCTGGTACTTGTTCTATATTAAATGGGTGATAATCAAGAAGCTCATCAAGAACTCTACCAAATACATCTCCAATATCAACAGCTCTTTCTGAAAGATATTCATTTCCGCTGTTTCTGAGTTTATCAGCATAGTTTTGAACTTCTCTGTCTAATATGAATTCAATATTATAGGATTCTTTATCATAAGCATTCTTTATCTGCTGCAAGAATGTCGTATCATCAAGCATGAGTTGATATGTTTCAAATATAACTCTTTGCAGGTCGTCTTTTGGAAGTGTAACTATATTTTCTGTAATGCGTAACTGGACAATTTTTACTGCATTTGTAAATCTTTTCCAGCCTCCAGCCCTGTCTTCTTCGGAAATCTTTTTTTGTGGAATTACCCTTTTTATCGTGTCAGGTACAACAAAAGCAGTTCCTATTCCAATGCCGCCGCTTGCGGAAACGCCCTGTAAAATGTTCATAACTTTTACTATAACCGTCAGTTTGGGTTAGGTCAATCTATTCATTTTTTTCTTTTACTTGAAGCTTCAAATAAAGTATTTTTTCTATATAAATAATTTATAAAAAATATAAATTGATAAATAATAATTGAAATAAAAGTTATTCTAGTTTAGATTGTTTTTATGGTTTT
>JAILNT010000263.1 GCA_024691265.1 Treponema sp.
TTAATACTACTATAAATGCAAAAAAAGTAAAAGGATACACAGATAAGAGCAGAATTTTGTATAAAACATATACAGCAGCTGATAAATGTGTTCCAAGTACAGCTCCTGAAGTTGTAAAGCTTGCAAAAACAATAACTGGAAAAGAAACAAATCCATATATAAAGGCTCAGTTAATCTATAATTATATAATAGATAACTATAAACTGCAGCAGGAACCAAAAACAGATAATGATAATGTACTGGAAATGATTTCAAGAAAATCTGGTGATGCCTATGATTTTGCAATTCTATACACAGCATTACTTAGAGCAGCTGGAATACCAGCACTGCCAGAAAGTGGAATACTAGTAGATAGTAATATGTCCAGCAAAAAGCACTGGTGGTCAAAATTCTATATAGAAAACTTTGGTTGGCTACCTGTAGATGTTGCATTGGGAGCAGGTCTAAAATATACTCCTTTTATACCTATAAAAGATGCTAAGACTTTCTATTTCGGTAATCTTGATTCTCAGCACATAACATTCTCAAATGGTTGGAACAACATAAAACCTACAATTGTTAACAGCAAAACAATTTACAGACCACGTTCTTATGCTTTACAATCAATTTGGGAAGAAGCATCTATAAACACTGTAAGCTACAGTTCTTTATGGAATGACCCTACAATCATGGGTATATATTGATAATTACATATTACACAAGGTGGAGAAATCTATATGACAACTAAAGTATTATCTGTAGGTGGAAGTATCGTAGCACCAGAAAAGCCGGATACAGTTTTTATTCAGTCATTTGTAAAAATGGCAAAAGACTGGCTTTCTGAAAACACGGAACGCAGATTAATTCTTGTAATTGGTGGAGGAGCTCCTGCTCGTATTTACCAATCTGCATGCCGGGAAGCAGCTCCCGATGTTGACAACAATGCCTGTGATTGGATTGGAATCATGGCAACAAGATTAAATGCACAACTTATGAAAGCTGTATTTGGAGACTTGTGCCAGCAAGATGTTGTTACAAACCCAACAGAAGCACAGGATTTTACAGGTCGCATTCTTGTTGCTGCTGGCTGGAAACCAGGATTTTCAACAGACAACGATGCAGTTCTCCTTGCAGAAAAGTTTAATGCAGACACAGTTGTAAATCTTTCTAACATTGAAAAGGTATACACTGATGATCCAAAAAAGAACAAAGATGCAAAGCCTATCGATGAAATCTCCTGGGCAGAATTTAGAAAGATTGTAGGAGAAGAATGGGTTCCTGGCAAAAACTGTCCTTTCGACCCAATCGCAAGCAAAAAAGCAAGCGAAATTGGATTGAAAGTTATATGTGCTGGAGGAAAAAATATAGAAAATATAAAAGCTATATTAAATGACCAGAACTATATCGGAACAACAATAAAATAAAGGAAAATAAATAACACAAGGCAGGCTTAAATAAGCTTGCCTTTTTTATGCCAATTATAAAGAATGGCAAAGCATACTATATGGCAGGCAAAAGTTAATATCCAAGAAAGAGGATATGACATTATAACAATAAATAAACTGTGATATTTTGGTATAACAAAAACAGTTGCAAGCCATATTAAACGGAATGCACAGGCACCTAAAAGAGAAAAAATCATAGGTAAAAGAGAATGGCCCATTCCCCTTATACTATTTCCCATTACGTCCATCATACCACAAAGAAAATATGTAGTACCAATAATAGAAAGTCTTATAAGACCTGCTTTTATTACTTCAGGATTTTCTGTATACATCTTCAATAATTGATTACCAAAGAAATACATAGCATTACCCAAGACAAGACCAACAACTATAACAGTTAATTCTGCAACAATTACAACTTTCTTTATTCTAGGATATTTTTTTGCTCCATAATTTTGAGATACAAAAGTTAAAACACCCTGAGCAAAACCATTCATAGAAGTATAAACAAAGCCTTCTAGATTACTAGAAGCAGAATTTCCTGCTATAACAATATTACCAAAAGAATTTATAGATGACTGAATTATTACATTGGACAAGGAAAACATTATTCCCTGGAAACCAGCCGGCAGACCGATTTGAATTATTTTAATAAAAATCGATTTATCAAAAATAAGATTTTTCAAATCCAGCTTAAAATCATCGCTTTCTTTTATAAGGCAGCGAACTATCATAAAAGCTGAAAAACATTGAGATATTACAGTGGCAGTCGCAACTCCGGCAACGTCCATCTTAAATATAATGACAAATATAAGATTCAAAATAACATTTATAACACCGGCAACAAACAAGATATATAAAGGTCTTTTGGTATCTCCTTTAGCCCTTAACAAAGCACTTCCAAAATTATATATCATTGTAGCCGTCATACCTGCAAAGTAAATCTTTAAATACAAGGCAGAAAGATTTAATACTTCTTCAGGAGACTGCATAAGGTGTAATATAGATTTAGCCCCGAAAACGCCTGCAATAGTAAGGATAACACCACTATAAACACTCAGAATCATAGCGGTTTGAACAGTTTTTCTAAGAGCAGTTCTATTACCGGAACCAAAAAAATTTGCAGCCACAACATTAGTGCCAACAGAAAGCCCCATAAATAAATTAACAAGCAGATTTATAAGAGAACCGGTAGAACCTACAGCAGCCAAAGAATTATCACCGGCAAAACGCCCTACAACAATAACATCTGCTGCATTAAATAAAAGCTGCAATACACTGGATAATATCAGAGGAATTGAAAATTGTAATAACTTAATAAAGATAGGACCATCTGTCATATCTATCTTATTAGAAGAGCGAGAATAAGCCATAATGTAAAAATAATCCTAAAATGAAAGAAAATAAAATAAGAAAATGAAAATCTAAAAATTTTCCATACGAGACAGAAGATTATCTAGCTTTTCACCATAATAGGGGTCACCAGCCCAGGTTCCAGCAAGTTCAAAAATAGATGGTGCCCTACCCCTTTTTACATATTTATAGCGCTTATCAACAAGCTCATTATTAAGAACAACATCTTCACTTGTTGCATAAGCATGTAAATGCTGTATATGAGCCCTGACACCAAGTTGTTCTGTCTCAAACTTCTCTCCCGGGTGTTCTTCATCAATAGCACCTAAACCGCAATAATTATGCCATTCCACCTTAACAAGATTACCAAATCTCAAGAAACCCGTTTCAAGACACATCTGTGCAAAAGCTGCATCAGAATTCAAGCCCTCTGCATTAGCTTCCTCAATGTATAAAGAAGCAAGACGGCTTACAAAAGCTTTGTCAGCTCCAGGAGAAGAGTCCATGAAAAATGCCACTAACGAAGCTGCCGAGCGAGTACCTTTATCCCTAAGATTTCTGGATATTGGAGTCTTGGCTATTCTATTTCCAGCACACGAAAACACAAAAAAAACTACTAAAACACAAAGGAAACGGAATGCATTTTTCATAAAAAAAATCCTAAAAGATAATATAAAAAACAAGAAAATTAACTTTCCTGACAAATATATATTTTAGCGAACATTTTACACATCAACAAGGTGGTATTATATGGAAAAACCAAATATTAGGGAAATGGCATTAAAAAATGGTATCTCTTATGCAACAGATACAGAACTAATAATGCTAATTTTAGGCAGGGGAACAAAAGGAAACCCTATAACGGTACTTGCAAAAAAGATAACAGAAACACTCGACTGTTCAAATAATGAAAATCTATTAGAAGCTTTATTAAATATAAAAGGAATTGGAAAATCAAAAGCTTTAGCCATAGCAGCAGCCATAGAATTCGGCAGACGTAAAAACTGCCACATAAAAGCTTTAATAAAACAGCCTAAAGATGTAATCCCTTTTGTAAAACATTATGCAATGCAAGACAAAGAACATTTTCTCTGTATATCATTAAACGGAGCACATGAAATTATACAAATAAGAGTTGTTTCTGTTGGCTGCATAAATCAAACACTTATACAGCCGAGGGAAGTATTTGCAGATGCCATTATGGAACATGCTTCTGCCATAATACTTTGTCACAATCACCCATCTGGCAATGTAAACCCATCTCAAGAAGACATAAAAACAAGTAAAATACTTTATGAAGCTTCAAAATTATTAGGAATAAACATTCTTGACCATATAATAATTGGTATAGAAAAATATTACAGCTTTCTAGAACATTCTTTAATATTTTAATAAATTGTATATGTCATAGAAGGAATTTACGAATGAAAATCTTTAAGCTTTTACTATTACTGGCAATAATTACAAAAATGCCTGTTTATGCACAAAACAGTTGGAATGAAAATGAAACATTTATAGAAGCAGAAAGAAATGAAAAAATACAAACAATGAAATCAACTCTCCATATAGCAAGCAACATAAAAAATGTATCTGTTATAATAAATGGAGAAAATCAGGGCTTAGCTCCAATCACAATCAAAAATCTTTCTTCAGGAATATATCATCTTAAACTTGAAAAAAAAGGATATAAAAGCTCTTATTCTGTAATAAAACTTCTTCCCTATAGAGAAGAATATTACTACATAGAATTGAGTGAAGAAGTAAATAATGATAATATGCAGGAACAATTAAGCCCAAAAACTTAAAAACACTGCAAACAAAATCATACATGAGGACTTCCTATGAAAAACCTGTCAGCACTACAAAAAGCTCGTTATGCTTATGAGACAAAACTTCCATCACTTTTTTATAAGGACTTATCAAAAATCGCTATAAAAACAGGTGATAAAACAAAAGCAAAATCTGACGAAGAAGAGCTAAAAGAGATATTTCCAAATACATACGGAATGCCCAAAGTTACATTTGAAGAAACTGGCAGCATAAATTCAGACACATTAAAAGAAAGAAAAATAGGCGTAATACTTTCAGGAGGACAAGCACCTGGAGGTCACAATGTTATCTCAGGTCTTTTTGATGCATTAAAACGAGCAAATGAAAAATCAACTTTAATAGGCTTTTTAAATGGACCTGAAGGAATTATAAAAGGTAATTATAAAGAACTCACAAAAGATATAATAGATGAATATAGAAACACAGGCGGCTTTGACATAATAGGAAGCGGCAGAACAAAAATCGAAAGAGATGACCAAATAAAAGCTACTATAGAAAATGCAAGAAAGCTTGATTTAGATGCATTGGTAATTATTGGAGGAGATGACAGCAACACTAATGCTGCATTTCTTGCAAAACATTTTATAAAAAATGGATTAAAAACAAAAGTTATAGGAGTTCCTAAAACTATAGACGGAGATATCAAAAGCGAAGAAGTTGAAATAACATTCGGTTTTGATACGGCAACAAAAACTTACGCAAACGAAATTGGGAACATAGAAAGGGATACTATCTCTGCTGGAAAATACTGGCAATTTATAAAACTAATGGGACGCTCTGCAAGTCACATAACATTAGAATGTGCATTAAAGACTCACCCAAATATAACATTAATAAGTGAAGAAATCGCTCAGAAGAAACTTAGTCTTAAAGAAATTGTACAGAGCATTTGTAATGTAATAAAAATCAGGGCTGACAAGGGAATGAATTATGGTGTAATCCTCATTCCTGAAGGCGTTATAGAATTTATACCAGAAATGCAGCATTTAATTACAGAATTAAATGATATGATTGCAGACTATCCGCCTGTATTTAATTCAATGGCTACATACGAAACGAAGAAAAAAGTCTTAAAATCAATGATGTCAAAAGAATCTTTTGAAACATTAGACACCATACCAGATTCTATAGCAGCAGAATTTTTAGGACAAAGAGACCAGCATGGAAATGTTCAGGTTTCATTTATAGACACAGAAAATCTATTTGCAATCCTTGTAAAGAACAGACTTGAAGAAATGCAAAAAGAAGGTTCATATAAAGGAAAATTCTCATCACAGCTTCACTTCTTTGGTTTTGAAGGGCGTTCTGTTCCTCCTTCAAACTTTGATGCTAATTACTGCTATAGCTTGGGATATACCGCCTTCCTTCTACTTGCAAACTCCCTAACAGGTTATCTTTCTTATGTTAGAAAGCTTTCTGAATCAATTGATAAATGGGAAGCAGGAGGAATTCCTCTTACAATGTTAATGAACATAGAAAGACGAAACGGAAAAAATAAACCTGTTATAGGAAAAGCTCTTGTAGACTTAAACGGAAATGCATTTAACATGCTTAAAAACAATAGGGAAAACTGGGCTATAAATACAGAATATGAATATCCTGGAGCAATACAATATTTTGGACCAGATGAGTTATGTAACTCAATTCCTGTTAGTCTAAAGCTGGAAAAATAAAAAAAAAATTATCAATTCCAAGCTTTATCAATATTTTGGATATAGATTTATTAGATAGAAGAAATCATTAGGGAGGTAATGATGAAACTATACAGTAAATATCAGATGATAAGAAATTGCATTGCAAGCATTCTTATCGGAGCCGCTGTAGTTATATTTGTTATGAGAGTTGAGATTTATAAAATCACAACAGAAGAAAATGAAAATGTTGCACAAGTAACAGAAAGTACAGCAGAAACAGAAACTGAAAACAACAGTTCAATAGAAGAAGAAAATATTACAAGTTCGAAAGCAATACCTGTAGCTGTACAAAATACTATTTATACGCAAGATGAAGCCCAAAATATAAATGTATATGAAAAATGCAATGAAGCTGTAGTCAATATTACAACACAAACAATGAGCTATGACTGGTTCTATCAGCCTTTAGGATTACAGGATTCAGGCTCAGGTTCAGGTTCTATAATTGATAAAAGAGGCTATGTTGTAACAAATGTACACGTTATTGAAAATGCTGCAAAAATTACAATATCTCTTTCTGATGGAACATCTTATGAAGGTTCTGTAGTAGGCAAAGATGAAGAATGTGATATAGCAGTATTAAAATTCGATGTACCTGCAAATGTCACATTAAAAACCATAGAATTTGGTAATAGTGAAAATCTGAAAGTAGGACAGAAAGTTATTGCCATTGGAAATCCTTTTGGTCTTGAAAGAACAATGACAACAGGAATTGTATCAGGACTTGGAAGACCTATACAGGAAAGTAATGGACCTCTTATCAGAAACATGATACAAACAGATGCTGCCATTAATCCTGGAAATTCCGGAGGACCATTACTTGATAATCAGGGAAGAATGATTGGTATAAATACAATCATATATTCTAATTCAGGAAGCTCATCTGGTGTAGGATTTGCAATTCCAGTATCTACAGCCCGCCGTGTTGTAAGCGACCTTATACAATACGGAAAAGTAAATCGTGGAATTATAAACGCAGAATTATATCCTGTATCAACATTAAAAAGATATGTAAGATTCCCAAGTTCTATAACAGGAGGAATTCTTGTAAGCGAAATAGCAGCTGGTAGCAGAGCTGCAAACGACGGCTTAAAGGGAGGTTCTAAACAAAGAAATAGTACTTTAAGCTTAAGAACTATGAGAGGAATTATAAATATCTACATAGATGGAGATATAATAACTGCAATAGATAACATAACAGTTAATACCCAGGCAGATTTTGACAGTGCACTAGAAGATAAAAAGCCTGGAGACAAAGTAACTGTAACAGTTCTGAGAAATGGAAAAAGCGAAAAGATAAAAATAACACTAGACGGAGATGAAAGCAGCACAAATAACACAGGAAAAACCCTATGAGAAAATTTCAGGTTGTATCAGAATATGAGCCTTCAGGCGACCAGCCAGAAGCTATAAAGAAATTAGTAGACGGAGTTTTAAGAGGAGATAAATATCAAACTCTTAAAGGTGTAACAGGTTCTGGAAAGACATTTACTATGGCAAAAATAATAGAAGCTGTGCAAAAGCCAACTTTAATTATTAGCCATAATAAAACTCTTTCAGCACAATTATACAGGGAGTTTAAAAGATTCTTTCCTAACAATGCTGTCGAATATTTCGTATCATATTACGACTATTATCAACCTGAAGCCTATGTACCTGCCAGGGATTTATACATAGAAAAAGATGCGTCTGTAAATGAAGAAATAGACCAGCTTCGTCTTGCTGCAACATATAGCCTCATGGAACGCCGTGATGTTATTGTTGTAGCAACAGTAAGCTGTATATATGGACTCGGTATGCCAGATTTATACAAAGAAATGCGAGTCCATGTAGAAAAAGGAGAGTCAATAGAACTCTCTCAAATTGCAAGAAAACTTGTAAGTCTGCAATACACAAGAAATGATGCTGTACTAGAAAGGGGAAAATACAGAATCAAGGGTGATACAATGGAAGTTTTCCCTCCATATATGGAAACTGACCAGGCATACAGAATAGAATTAGACTTTGATGAAGTATCCAAAATAACACGATTTGATGTACTTACAGGACATAAAGTAGAAGAATTAGATGAAACGCAATTTTACCCTGCAAAACACTTTGTAGTACCAGAAGAAATGTTAAAAGAATCAACAGAAAAGATTCTGAAAGAAATGAATGAACGTGTAGAAGAATTAAAAGCTCAGGGAAAACTGCTAGAAGCTGAAAGATTAAAAACCAGAACAACTTATGATATGGAAATGCTAAATGAAATGGGCTACTGTTCAGGAATAGAAAATTATTCAGGCCCAATTTCAGGCAGAAAAACGGGCGAACCTCCTGCAACCCTTCTTCACTATTTTCCTGATGATTTTTTATGCTTAATAGATGAAGCACATGTAACAGTTCCACAAATAGGAGCCATGTATGAAGGAGACAGAAGCAGAAAACAGAATCTTGTAGATTTTGGCTTCAGACTCCCAAGTGCACTAGACAATAGACCTTTAAAAGAAACAGAGTTCACAAAAAAAATGAATCAGGTCATCTATGTTACTGCAACTCCAAGAGAACAGGAAATAAAAAAGAGCAGCCAAATAGTAGAACAGCTTATTAGACCTACAGGTTTATTAGACCCTATAATAGAAGTTCGTCCAAGCGAAGGACAAATGGAAGATATTTACAAAGAAGTTAGAAAGAGAATTGAAAAAAAAGAAAGAAGCCTTATTCTTACTCTAACCAAAAAGATGGCAGAAGATTTAACAGAATATCTTTCAGACCTCGATTTAAAAGTAAAATATATTCATAGTGAAATAGATACATTTGAACGAGTTGAAATCTTAAAAGGACTTCGTGAGGGAGAATTTGACATACTTATAGGTATCAACCTTCTAAGAGAGGGAATAGATTTACCAGAAGTTAGTTTTATTGCAATTCTCGATGCTGATAAAATTGGATTTTTAAGAAGTACAACAAGTCTTATACAGATAATAGGAAGAGCAGCCAGAAATGAAAATGGTACGGTAGTAATGTATGCAGACCGCATGAGTGATGCAATGAAAGAAGCCGTAACAGAAACACAAAGACGTAGAAAGATTCAGCAAGAATACAACAAAGCTCATGGTATAACACCTCATACTATAAGCAAGGCTGTAGAAGACATACTTATCAGACAGAAAAAAGATGCAGAAGAAAATGCCGAAACAGAACTTTCTGTATTAAAAAAGAGTGCAAATCTCTTTGTAGCGTCACAAAGACACAAACTTATAACAGCCTTAAAGAAAGAAATGATGGAAGCTGCAGAAAGGCTTGAATACGAACAGGCAGCTGCCATAAGAGACGAGATTTCGGAAATAGAAAAAACGTATGGAAAATAATTGCTAGTCTAAGTATACTGTAGACATGCAGATAATAATTACAGGCTCAGGTACAAGCTTTGGTATGCCAGTTATAGGCTGCCATTGCAGTGCATGCACATCAGAAAATCCAAGGGATAAAAGATACAGGGCTAGTGCTTATATAACAGATACAGATGAAAACGGCTACACAACGCATATTGTAATAGATGTAGGCCCTGAATATCGTCTGCAGGCACTCGATCATCATATAGATGTTCTTGATGCAGTGTTATTAACCC
Source organism: Treponema sp. (assembly GCA_024691265.1). Classification (GTDB taxonomy): domain Bacteria; phylum Spirochaetota; class Spirochaetia; order Treponematales; family Treponemataceae; genus Treponema_D. Next base: position 9,912 of record JAILNT010000263.1, read on the forward strand.
ATAGCCATGCAGACCACGTACATGGACTTGATGATTTAAGGGCTTACAGTCATACAACGCCTGATAATATTTCATCAGATACAATAATAAGAGACAGCTTTTCACATGTAGATGATGACGGATTAAAAATATACAGCAATCGTAAAACTATTGAAGACTTAAAGGAAAGATTTTCATATATCTTCCATGAAACACAAAAGGGAGGCGGAAAACCTAAATTAAATCTTATAGACAATACTGTCTATACAGAAAAAAATCCTCTGATTTTAGGACGCCTTAATATAATTCCTATTCCGATGTTGCATGGAAAACTTGAAACATCAGGTTATTTAATATCAGTAAAAGATAATAACGAAGAAGTAAGTTCAATAGCATATCTTACGGATTGTAGCTATATAAGCGAAAAATCTTTGACAATAATAAAAAATAATTGTGGAAAATTAAAAGAAGTTGTTATAGACGGTTTACGTCCAAAAGAACATTCTACTCATTGCTCATTCAGACAAGCTATGAGCTATGCTGAAATATTACAGGCAGAGCATACCTGGATAACACATATCTGTCATGATATGAAACATACAGAAATACAAGAATATATAAACGAACAGCTTGAAGATTTCCCTGAATTAGAAAAAATAGTAAGAAATGGAGGCAGTGTAGCTCCAGCTTATGACGGACTTGTTTTGAATATAAATTAAAAAGAATATAGCTTTATATCAATTCCCCTTAGAGGGGAGTTGATATTGAATAAATAATCAATAAATCACCGCCAAAAAATATCTTATTTTATGAAAAATATTTATTTATCGGCTTATAAAGAATAAAAGGGCAAAAAAAAGCCCGTTCGCATCAGAACGGGTTTTTGCATTAGCGTATACTTAGTTAGCTTCTGCCTTTGGTGCACCAGCATTAGCAGGAACAACATTAATCTTCTTGGTGAGGAAACCTGAGCGAAGACAACGTGTGCACACATTGAGTGTAAGTGTGCGGCCATCAATCTCAGTCTTCATTTTGAGCAAGTTTGGTCTCCAAATCTTACGTGTATGATTATAAGTTTTGCTTACCTTGTTGCCGTACTGCAGACCTTTTCCGCAAACATCACATGATCTAGACATATTATACCACCTGATTAAAATACAAGTTGAGTTTCAACAGATTACAAGAAAAGGAATATAATGTCAATATCAAAACTACTTAACATTAGATATCCATAATCCTTTCCAATCATCATTTAATTTACCCTGTAAGGATTTACACTTCTCAAGATACGACTTTGCAGCATCATCCATCTCACTTATAGAATAAAATCCGTCCATGGCTTCTTTTATTTTTCCATCATAAAACAGTAATAATGAAGAATGAAATATATCATATACATTTCTCTTTTCATTGTACAGACTCTCTGTTACAGGTTCAAATACATTTACAAAATCTTTCTTACCAACAACTACAACCTTTCCAAGTTCCCGCCATTTTAACTGGCAGCCATATTTTTTAGCTTCTTCCATTGTTGATTTTGAACACATAATATAAGTTCCAAATTGCTTATTCAAACCTTCCAGGCGAGATGCTAAATTAACAGAATCTCCAAGCATTGTATAGTCAAAACGCTTTTCGCTGCCAAAATTTCCTACAACAGCATCACCTGTATTTAAACCTATACGAGTCCATAAAGGTCTTCCGGCAAGTTCTGTAAAATGTTCTTCCATACTTGAAAGATATTTTTGACATTCTATTGCACTTTCAACAGCCCTTGCTGCATGATTATACTGTTCAACAGGTGCATTCCAAAAAGCAATTATAGCATCTCCCTCATATTTATCTATGGTTCCCCCATGAGATAAAATTATATTTGTCATATTTGTCAGATACTCATTAAGGATTTCTGCCAGCTTTTCAGCTTCTAATTTTTCAGAGAGAGAGGTGAAATTTTGAATATCAGAAAAAAATATCGATATATGTCTTTTTTCACCTCCAAGCTTTAACTTGTATGGATTTGCAATAAGATTATCTATTACAGCAGGGCTTAAATATTGTCTAAAAGCAGTTTTTATAAATCTTTTTTGATAGCCTTCTATAGCATACTTTACAATAATAAAAGTAAATACAGAAAGTGAAAAACAAAACAAAGGAGCTATAAGGGGAAGCCATATCCCGTA